>JAFSWZ010000023.1 GCA_017450125.1 Synergistaceae bacterium
CCCCCCCCCCCCCGTGCGTAATAATACTTAGGAAGTAGTCGACGTAATCTGCTTCAACGTAATCGTCTCCGTCAACGAACATAATATACTCTCCTCTTGCAGCATCAAGCCCTGCGTTACGTGCGGACGAGACTCCTCCGTTGGTTTTGTGCACAGGAATCACCCGCGAGTCCTTAGCCGCAAACTCGTCGATTATCGCCCCGCACTTGTCCGGCGAACCGTCGTCGACAGGAACAACCTCGATGGTCTTATGTGTTTGGTCAATGATTGACTGCAGGCATCTGGTGATGTAACGTTCGACGTTGTACACAGGAATTATCACTGACACAAGAACGTCCTTCATGAAGATTTGTCCTCCTTGCTATGAATGTGTGCTGGTGAAGTTATCGATGAGCCTCCGGGCTATGCTCGCTCCGTCGGGAATGTTCATGTTCCTGATGTCCTCAGGCACAAACCAGCCCGCACGAATAATCTCCGTCCCGTCGGGGTGAACTTCTCCCGCAGAGTAACGCGCTGTGAAGCCCAGCATCAGGCTGTTCGGGAAGGGCCACACCTGCGAGCCGAAGTACGTTATTCCCTCAACCTCAATCCCTACTTCCTCCATGACTTCACGCTTCACTGCGTCCTCGAGCGACTCGCCCGGCTCAACGAACCCCGCTATTATACTGTACCTGCCCTCCGGGAACGCAGCATTGTGCGCCAAAAGCAGACTGCCTTCACGTTCCACAGCAACGATAACCGCCGGAGACTGCGGAGCGTAATACACTTTCCCGCAAGCGTCGCACTTCCTGCCGTAGTCGTGGGCGTTCGGGCTGAGGCTTCCTCCGCATGACGGGCACAGCCGGAAGTTCCTGAACCAGTTTGCGAATATCCACGCTCCTCCTGCCAGCGCGAAAACTTTGCTCCCAGCGATGTGCCACAGTTCACGCAAGCCTACAAACTCTTCACCTTCGCGCAGTGAGTGTGATTCGACATCAGCCCACGAAGACAACGCCTGCCAGTTCGCAGGGAAGTCCGATGACCTCCTGATGACCTCAAGCCCGCCGTGTGAAGCTATGTATCCTTCGTCAAAGTCGTATGTCTCATGTTTCACGAGTATCTTGTTCCTGCAGAATACCAGCATAAATTCTTCACGTCTCCTTTGTGCCGTATAATATACCCCAAAAACTCAGGTGATGAATAATTATGCTTACCTTAAGCGCGGCCGGTAAATCAATAAGTGATGTCGAGAAACTCATTGCGGATGCCCGGGACGAACAGGAACTGAGGATACTCATCGAGAGCCCGGCTCAGGCCGAAGAGATAACCCAGCTCCTGAAGGCCGAAGGGTTCAATGATTTTGTGCCCGAAGATGACGACGGCCTCCTATACCTTGCCGCAACAAGACGAGAACCTCCCGCCAAGCCCGAACCAGCTCTCACGCCTGCTCCTGTTCCTGCCGCGATTGTGCAGGGCACTACGGGAGTCGTCCTCTCGTACGAGGCGGGAAAGTACATGCCAGCTTTCGCGCAGAAGTTCATTGCCTCGCTGCTGAAGGCCAAGAGCAGACCCGTCGTCCTCGCCCTCATGAACAGTGCGGTAACTTTGGCGGCGTACAACTCGGGAGCCTGCGGGGACATCAAGAGGCTTGAGGCTGAGGGAGTCAGAGTGATGGTCTCTGAGGCTTGCGCTGACAGGGCGGGAATAACTGAGGCGTTGGGCGCAGGGGGGCTTGCAGAAATGCCGGAGATAATTGATGTGCTTATGTCGTGCGAAAAAGTTATCAGCCTGTAGGGTATACTATAACTTCATTACGTGAACAGGAGGAGATCTGCAGTGTCATACAGGTTAGGGGAAGTAATATTGTCGCGGGAAACCATTGCCCGCAGAGTGAAAGAACTTGCTGACGAGATAGCCGCAGGAACGGACAAGGACAAGGGAGTCGTTATTGTCGGCATTCTCACTGGGGCGGCATTTTTCCTGACGGATCTTGTGAGGGAGCTTCCGGAGGACTTGGACGTGCGGGTGGACTTCATGTCTGTTGCGTCATACGGCGACGGAACGCAGTCAAGCGGAGTTGTGAGAATCTTCCACGACCTCAAGAGCAGCATTGAGGGGAAGAATGTTATTGTGGTTGAAGACATCGTAGACTCAGGGCTGACGCTGTCGCACCTTCTCGGGCTTCTGCAGAACAGGAATCCCGCGAGCCTGAAGGTGTGTGTTCTTCTGGACAAGTACGAGCGGCGCAAGACGGAAGTCAAAGTAGACTACTGCGGCTTCAGGATACCTGATAAGTTCGTGGTGGGTTACGGCCTTGACTGTGCGGGAATGTGGCGGCACTTGAAGGACATCAAGTACGTCATTGAGGAGTAAGTTCGCTGTGGTATAATCTCGTAAAATTTTGAGGAAAGGTGTAGACAGGAATGCATGAGATTGCTATAATCAAACATCACGCATAACGCATCACGCCGATAGTCTGCGCGTAAACTCAGACAGATACAGAGATTATAACATGTCCTGCGGGAAAAATCCTGCGGGGCATTTTTTGTGTCTGCCTGTCTGCGGAGGTATTGCGTCATGCTAGGAGGCCTGAAGAAATTCGTCAAGTCGAGGCTGTTCACGGAGGAGCACCCGTTCTTGATGGGATTGTGGTATGACAGGATGCGCAGGAAGTTCATCGCGGACAATGATAGGCATTCGCGGATGACTTACGCGGAGATTGAGGCGGCAATAGGTCGGCAGTACATGAGGATGTTCGGGAGGCCTCTGAACTGGGAGGACCCGCAGACGTACAACGAGAAGATTCACGTCTCGAAGGTCTATCACGCAACGCCGCTGAAGACACGCCTTGCGGACAAAGTAGCGGTTCGCGAGTGGGTTGCAGAACGGATAGGGGGCGAGTACCTGATTCCGCTGCTGGGTGTGTATGACTCCTTCGACGAGATAGACTTTGACGCATTGCCGGAGCAGTTCGTCATCAAGTGCAGCCATGACTCTGGGAGCGTTACGCTGGTGAAGGACAAGAGCAGGATGAACCGAGAGCTTCTGCGGAAGAAGTACGCGGCATTCATGAGGCGTAATTTTGCGTGGATGGGCTGGGAGATGCACTACAGGGACATTCCGCCGAAGATTATGGTTGAGCAGTACATGGGGGATGCCATTAATGATTACAAGTTCTTGTGCTTTGACGGCAGGCCGTGTTTCTGCTGGGTAGATTTCGACCGATACACAAAGCATCAACGTATAATTTATAACATGAACTGGCAGAGGCAGCCCTTCGCATTCAACTATCCTCTACGGCCGGACGACATAGCACCTCCTGAACAGTTCACAGACATGAAGAATATCGTTTCGAAGCTATGTGAAGGTTTTGGACACGTCAGAGCAGACTTGTACCTTGTTGACGGAAAGATATATTTTGGAGAAATGACATTCACCAACGCAGACGGTTTCGGGAAGTTCACACCTTATGAATGGAACTACAAGCTGGGTGCTCTGTGGCCGTTCGACACCTCTATACGCGCAAAAGTCCTCGCCGAACACTCCAAGCCCTAGCCGAACCGCGCCTCCAAATACGCCCGCAGGTGCGAGAGAGCGTAATTTATGTCCTCAGGCAGCGTGTCAGGTGCTCCCTGCATGTACTGCCTGACTTTCTCCTCGTCAACCGCAACCTCCGGCACAACAGCCTTCTTCACGGGCTGCTTCTTGGGAACAGGGATTTTTTCCCCAATAGTCAGCTTGAACGGCTCAGCGAAAACATACCCGAAACGCTCAGCGATTTTGCGCGCAACAGTTCCAGCAGAGTTCCGCAGCATCGATTCCGCTGTGGCGTTCCTGACTGCCACGCACAATTCATCCACGCCTAGATTGTAGGGGTATGAGTGCCTCGCAAGACGCGGTCCGACGACAGTAGCCCACGAACGCTGGAGCTGTTCCAGAACCTTAACCCTCCGTGCCGCCTCAGGAAACATCTTCGCCGCGTCCAACGATACACGCAATACCTCGCTCACTGCTTCCCCCTCCGTTCGTCCCGCGCAAGAAGCACAGAGATTAACTGCACGTCAACCGGCGTTACTCCCGAAATCCGCAGTGCCTGCCCCAGACTTTCCGGCCGGTAATGCTTCAGCTTCTGCAGGCTCTCTGCCCTTAAACCCTTCACCGCGTCATAGTCGAACCCCTCAGGTATCCTTGCCGCGTCAAAACCCTTCATCCTCTCCGCTACTCTTGCCTCGCGTTCAAGGTAGCCCGTGTAACGTAATTCCGTCTCAACGTGCGCGGTCTCTTCTAAGGAAAGCTCTTCCGGCGAAGGCGACAACTCCGACACGAGTGCGTAACTCACTCCCCGATGCTTCAGGAACTCCGCGAGCGTCATCGTCTCCGCAACGTCTTCCGCGCCGTACTCCCCGCACAGCCTCGATGTCTCTGCACTTGGCCGGATCTTCTCAGCTTTCAGGCGTGCTGTCTCTCTCTCTTCGCGTGCAAAACGTTCCACGAGCATCCGCCAGTGTCCGTCGTCAATCAGCCCGGCCTTCCTGCCGTAACCTGCAAGCCTGTGTGCCGCGTTGTCCCACCGCAATAACAGCCTGTGCTCGCATCTTCCCGTCAGCATCCTGTAGGGCTCGTCCGTGCTCTTCGTCGTAAGGTCGTCGGCCAAAACGCCGAGATACCCTTCATCCCGGCCAAGCACTAACGGTTCTTCTCCCTTCACAGACAAAGCCGCGTTGATTCCCGCAAGCAGCCCCTGCGCCGCCGCTTCCTCGTAACCCGACGTGCCGTTCACCTGCCCCGCGCAGAAGAAGCCGGGAATGTCCTTGTTCTCTAGCGTACGCTTCAGCTGGTCGGGCAGAAGGTACGTGTACTCTATTCCGTAGCCGGGCTTGATGATTTTCGCGTTCGCACAGCCGGGCAGAGAGTGCACCATTTCCGCCTGAACGTCATAAGGCAGACTCGTGGAGAAATTCTGCACGTAAACTTCATTCGTCCTCATCGAGACAGGCTCAAACACTATCGGGTGCGTAATGTGGTCAGGGAAGCGCAAAAACTTATCCTCTATTGAGGGGCAGTAACGCGGGCCGTGTGCCTGAACATCCCCCGTAACCAGCGGAGAGCGCGAAATGTTCCGTGAAAGTATCGCGTATGTCTCCTCAGTCGTGCGCGAGAACCAGCATGCGTAATCCTTGCCGTAACGTTTCGGCTCGCCCCACAGGTCGAAACACAGAGGCTCATCCTCCGAGAGTTGCGGAGTCATTCCCATGAAGTCTATCGTGTTGATATTCAGGCGCGGAGTTGTGTCTGTGCGCATAAGGCCGGTTCGGATTCCGAGAGCTTCGATGGACTTCGGGAAGGATTCGGAGTTCGTCTGCCCCATCGGCCCGGAAGGGAACGACTTATCACCGACAAACACCCGCCCGCCGAGATATACTCCTCCGGCCAAGACAACAGCCCTCGCGTCGTAACGTGCTCCGTGCCGCGTCATGACTCCTGAGACGTGGCCGTGCCCAGTGAGAAGTTCTGTCGCTTCGTCCTGATTCACGTCTAGGTTCGGCTGTGTCGTGAGAAGTTTTCTGTAGTAGAGGCTGTAAGCCATCGGGTCGCACTGTGCCCGCAATGCCCTCACCGCCGCACCCTTCGAGGTATTCAGCCAGCGAACCATCAACGTGGAAGCATCCGCCGCACGTGCCTGCTCTCCTCCGAGCGCGCTGACTTCACGGACAAGATGACCCTTCGCCGGGCCGCCTATTGAGGGGTTGCAGGGCATCAGAGCTACAGCATCAACGTTGAGGCACAGCATCAGGGTACGGCAGCCGATTCGCGCGGAAGCCAGAGCAGCCTCGCATCCCGCGTGGCCTCCTCCGATTACGATAACGTCATAAGAATCATGATACATTTTCACTCCACCTTCCCCGTATAATAGCATGACAGGCTATGCCCGCTGAAAGGATTTTCGGGAGCAGTGATGAAGACTTGCCAGCCCGTTTTCGCAAGCTCGGCGTGAACAAAATCTCTGCCCTCAGCGTCAAGTTCCGCCGTAATGTCGTCCAGCAGCATAACGGGAGCTTTCCGCATTCTCTGCGCAATAAGTTTCCCCGCCGTAATCAGCAGGAACATCACGAGCCTTCTCTTCTGCCCGCGGCTCAATGCTTCGGATACAGGGCGGCCGTCAGCACACAAGGTTATTGCGAGGTCGTCATAGCTTGGCCCGTCCTGCGGCCTCAAAGCACGCAGTTCACGAGAACGGTTCTTGTGCAGGGCGTAACGCAGGTACTCATCACCCGCCCCCGCAACTTCCGGCACAAGAGACATCACGAATCTTCCCGGCGGTATCAGGCTCATTAATTGTGCGGCAACTTCACGCCGTCTCTCCATTATCCAGCCTCCGAGTTCGCAGAAGGGAATATCTGTGTGCTCGGGGGATTTGTTCTGCCGGAGAAGAGCTGTCCTGCTGCGCATGATGTAGCGGAAGTCAGCGAGCCTCTTTGCGTACGGCGGAAAGAACAGCGCGCACAACCTGTCGATGAACATTCGCCGTGAAGACGGAGAACCGTCAATGAGGCTGAGATTGCCCGTCAGGAACAGCACGGACGGAATCACTAGGCGCAGTTCCGTCGAGGTTATGGCTTTGTCGTCGCAACGGAGCGAAATTCTTGATGAGATGTTCGCCGTGATGATGCGGCTGTCCTCGCCTCCCACGCGCGCGCCCGCAAAAGCAGGCCTGCCCTCTCCGTACCACGATGGGACACTAGCCGTCCTGCTGAAAGCTCCCCAGCCTGAAAGTACGCTCATTGCTTCGAGGAGGTTTGTCTTGCCGCTTCCGTTCGGCCCGAGAATAAGATTAATGCCCGGACTCCAGTTTATCCGAAGTTCCGGGCCCGAAAAGTTCCTGTAGCCTCGCAGTACTGTAGTGTCGATCCTCAAAGCTAGAACGGTGCGTCCTGTCCTTCTCCGCCAGCGAAGGCTTCTCCGTCGTCTGCAGGAAGTTCGTCCCGTGCAGGAGGCGTGAAGTCATCTGCGTTGTCGTCGTCGCTCACGATGTCCTGCGGTGTCAGCCTTATCGGCATGAGCATATACAGGAAGTCGTCGCCCTCGTCCCGGAAGAACCTTGTCTGCTCCTCCTCGCCGCTGAACTCTATAATCACATCATCCGAGCCCACAGCCTTCAAGCCGTCCTGAAAGAAGCTGACGTTGAAGCCTATCTGCATTCCGTCTCCCTGAATCTCAGCTTCAAGAATATCGCTCGCTGTTCCGAGTTCGATCGCGCGGGCAGTTATCCTGAGCTTGCCCTTCGGCCAGATGTTGCCTTCAGGGTTGCCTTCTTCCTGAGGAGCGATGTTCATCGCCATGATCTGGGCAGGGCTGTTCTTGGCGATGATTGCGATCCTGTCGAGGGCTGACAACAGCGCGGTCTTGGAGATGCGCATCTTCGTTTTGTAGTCTTTGCTCAGTATGCGTTCGTACTTCGGGAACGACGCTTCCACCCTCCTGACAGAGAACTCTGCACCGTCAAGTACAGCTGATGGTTTTGCCTCAGCATCAGTGCCGCCGTCTTCCGAGTAGTCTGCCGCTCCCTCGAGGGCAAACCACACCGTCGAGCCGTCAGCGAGTACCTTCACGTTCTCTTGGCCGGTGAAGACCTTAGCGAGTTCACGCAGTGCCGCCGCAGGAAGAAGCAGGTCATCTTCCCTGTATATGTTGTTGCAGAGCATCTTAGAGCGCGCTAACCTCTTGCCGTCCGTAGAGACCGCGTAGATGCTGCCCTCCTGTGTCCTGAGAAGGCATGTCCCCATGTACTTCGGGAAATCTGAAGGCGCAGAAGCAGCGCAGCTTCCTTCGTTGAGGAGCTTGCCCAAGTCAGCAGCCATTATCGAGCATATCCCCTCAGCACCGGAACTCGCCGGAATGTTCGGGAATGTATCTGCAGGTATCACCGTGAAACGGTACTTGCTTCCGTCAGAAGTCAGCGACCCGCGCTCTGAGGGCACGTCGATAACGATAGTTTTTGCTGTGCACTTCCTTATCATGTTGCCTACGATAGAGGCATTCAGGACAGCAACGCCTGGCTCTATGATTACTGCTCCCTTAGCGCGGCACTTCACCGATGACTTCAGGTCTGTTGCCTCGAGCGTAACTGTGCCGTTGTCGGCTGTGATTCGTATGCCGTTGAGGGCATCAAGAGTCGTCTTCGAAGCGGCATATTTCTCTGCAACCTGCCATGCTTTGAGGAAGGCTGAACGTTCCAGCTCTAACTTCATGTGTGAATCTCCTTCTGAAAGTGTGATGAATTTTTTTTTTTTGCCCGCTAATTATACACATTACGGGAAAGGGAGAATGCACTAGAATAATCGCATCCAATCTTACAGCTAATCAGGAGGTAGTATTATGCGTACAAAGTTGTTCGCAGTTCTTCTTGCGCTTGCAGTTCTCTTCTCGGCATCCTCAGCTTTCGCCGACGTAACTATAGCCTTCTCGCAGATAGGCCAAGAGTCCGACTGGCGCACCGCCAACACCGACGACCTCACCAAAGCCATAACGGGTCATGAGGGCTGGAAGCTCGTTTACGACGACGCACAGCAGAAGCAGGAGAACCAGATCAAGGCACTCCGCAACTTCATCACGCAGGGTGTGGACTACATTCTCTTCACGGGCGTTGTCTCGACGGGCTGGGACGAAGTCCTCAAGGAAGTCAACGAAGCAGAGATTCCGTTACTGCTGATTGACCGTATGCCTGACTGCGCAGACAAGATCGAGTACGAAGCAGCGTTCGGCGGAGATTTCGTCGAGGAAGGCAGAAGGCAGGTTGCGTGGGTAGGCGAGTACCTGAAGGCCAAAGGGCGCGCTGACGAGACAGTCAACGTCGTCATCATGGAGGGTACGACCGGCGCAAGTGCACAGACCGGCCGCACTGAGGGCAACCTCGCTGGCTTGAAGGCGTACCCCAACCTGAAGCTGATTGCCCAGCAGTCCGGGAACTTCACGCGCGCAGAAGGCCAGGCAGTCATGGAGAGCTGGTTAAAGTCGCTCGAGAAGATTGATGTACTCATCGCACAGAATGATGATATGGCACTCGGAGCAATCGACGCAATCAAGGCCGCCGGAAAAGTTCCGGGCAAGGACATCATCATTGTCGGGTGCGACAGCGTTAAGGCAGCATTTGACGCGATACTTGCGGGCGACATGAACTGCACCGTAGAATGCACTCCGCTTTACGGGAAGTTCGTTGTTGAGGCACTCGAGAAGCTCATAGCGGGCGAGAAGATGGGCAAAGAGATAGTTCACCCTGCAGAAGGCGTGTTCGACACTGAGGGCGGCATCAACTTAGGCACAGTAACATCACAGAAGGCCGCTGACGTAATCGCATCGAGAGTGTACTAGAAGCTAGGTGAGACAGGGGGCGGGGGCTACAACCTCCGCTCTTTTTTGTGCAAAGGAGGGTGATAACGTGAACAATATTCTTGAGATGAAGCAGATAGAGATAGAGTTTCCCGGCGTGAAGGCACTCGACAAAGTAGATTTCTCGCTGAGAGCCGGAGAAGTTCACTCACTGCTCGGCGAGAACGGCGCAGGGAAATCCACGCTCATAAAGTGCCTCACCGGCGTGAACAGGATGGACGCGGGACAGATACTCCTTGACGGAAAAGAAATCCGCCCGCAGGATCCCGGACACGCAATCACGCTGGGGATCTCGACAGTCTTTCAGGAGGTCAACCTGTGCCCGAACCTCAGCGTCGCGGAAAATATCTTTGTGGGCCGGCAGCCGATGAAGCATCACTGCATAAACTGGAAGGAGATTAACCGCAGGGCAGAGGAACTGCTTTCCGGCTTCGGGCTGAACATTGACGTAACACGTCCGCTGTCGTACTACTCGACGGCGATTCAGCAGATGGTCTCGATTGCGCGTGCAGTGGACGTTCAGGCCAAGATTCTGATTCTCGACGAACCTACGAGCTCCCTCGACACAGGGGAAGTGCAGCTGCTTTTCCGAGTGATGCGCGAGCTCAAGGCTGAGGGAATGGGTATAATCTTCATCACGCACTTCCTCGACCAAGTCTACGAGGTCTCCGACAGAATGACAATCCTCCGCAACGGTCATCTTGTCGGAACGTACACGACTGAGGAGCTTGACCGCGTGTCGCTGGTTACGATGATGATCGGCAAGGACTTTTCCGGAATGTTCGACATGGAGAGAGCGGAGAGCCATAGTGCCGATGCCGCGTTAGAGGCAGAACATCTCGGTGTTGCCGGTAAGGTTGAGGACTTCTCGCTGACGATACGGAAGGGCGAGCTTGTCGGCTTCGCGGGACTTCTCGGGAGCGGACGCACGGAGACCGCCGAGATGCTGTTCGGTGCTGTCCCTGCGTCGAAGGGCACGATGAAGCTCGAGGGGCATGACGTGAAGATAACCTCCCCGAGCGACGCGCTCAATAACCGAATGGCCTTCTGCCCTGAGGACAGGAAGCGCGACGGCATAATCAGCGACTTATCCATACGCGAGAACATTACGCTTGCACTGCAGGCGCGCAGAGGGTTCATGAAGCCCCTAACTGCTGCGGAACAGAACGAGCTTGCTGATAAATATATCTCCCTTCTCGGAATAGCAACGCCGGACGCTGAAAAGAAGATAGGCGAGCTTTCGGGCGGCAATCAGCAGAAGGTTATACTTGCGCGGTGGATGGCGACACAGCCCGCTATTCTGATTCTCGACGAGCCAACGAGAGGCATCGACATCGGAGCTAAGGCCGAAATTCAGAAGCTAATGCTGAAGATGTGCGGGGACGGCTCTGCAGTAATCTTCATATCCTCTGAGCTTGACGAGATAATCAGGTGTTCGGGGACTGTCGTAGTTATGCGCGACAGGAAGAAGGTTGCTGAACTTGAAGGCAGCTCGTGCACACAGCAGAAAATCTTAGAGATTATAGCCGGTGCGGCATAGGGGGTGAACGACGTGAAGAACTCAAAGATTTTAGGGGCAGTCATGGCGGAAGTGCTGCTGCTGCTGGTGTGTCTGGTTATACGGCCCGACTTCTTCAGCATAAGCTACCAGCCCACGACAGGAATGCTCTACGGGAACATTATAGACATCCTTAACCGTTCGAGCGAGATAACGATTATCGCAATGGGAATGACGTTAATCATCGCACTCGGCGGCACTGATTTATCTGTCGGCGCGCTGGTTGCTGTTGCGGGAGCAGTGGCGTTGAAGCTCCTGCGCTGGGACGTTTTGGAGTACAACACGCCCGGAGATTACACGGTGTGTAATTTCTTCTGGGTGCTGGTTCTGCCGCTGGTTGTGTGTACGTTAATGGGACTGTTCAACGGATTTCTTGTCGCCAAAGGAGGAATGCAGCCCATCATAGCAACGTTAATCCTCATGGTGTGCGGGCGCGGTGTTGCGCAGATTCTGACGGACGGAAAGCAGTTCACGACAGGTTACGCGCCGTTCAAGGTCATAGGTCAGGGAGCGTTCCTGTGGCTTCCTGTGCCAATCATCATCACGGTGATAGTCGTTGCGTTCATGGCGTGGTTCACGAGGAGGACGGCATTCGGGACGTTCGTTGAAGCTGTCGGCATAAACAGGAGCGCGTCCCGCCTCTCTGGCATCAACGCCGCAATGATAATCTTCATCGCGTTTGCGGTTACGGGACTGCTCTCGGGCATCTCGGGGTTAATCTACTCGAGCCGTATAATGTCCAACGACTCGAACAATGCCGGACTGAATTACGAGATGGACGCGATTCTTGCCGTCGTAATCGGAGGCACGAGCATGACTGGCGGGAAGTTCAGCCTTGCGGGAACAGTGATAGGCTCTGTTCTGATACGCACCATCGTAACCCTCGTCTACTATTTCGGGATTGTCTCGGAGGCAACGATGGCATTCAAGGCGTTGATCATCGCTGTAGTGATTATGCTTCAGTCCGAGCCGGTAAGAAAATACTTCGCGAAGAGGAGGGCGGCCAAGTCATGAGCAGAATTTTGCGGAAACTCTCTAACCCTATGTACATAATGATTTATGCGACCGTCGGAATCTTCCTCGCTATATACATGGCCGGAGCGTGGGCGTACGGAGACAGAGGATTTCTGACCCTGCGGACGTTCGTCAACATGTTCATAGACAATGCATATTACGGCATCTCGGCTGTGGGTATGACGATGGTTCTGATTACTGGCGGAATAGACCTCTCCGTCGGAGCTGTGGCCTCGCTAACGGGAATGTTCATCGCTTACGGGACGACGATACTGCACGTTCACCCCGCACTGTGCATAGTGTTCGCGCTGGTTGTGGGCGTGGGTCTTGGCCTGCTGATGGGCTGGGTAATCGAGTACTTGAACGTTCCGCCGTTCATCACGACACTAACTGGAATGTTCCTTGCGCGCGGAGTGTGTTCGCTGATAAGCCGCGAGTCCATCAACATACAGCACAAGATGATAGATTCGCTTGCTGGCTGGAAGATATACTTCATGCATCAGGTGAACGGCCAGTGGGTGAAGGTCAAGCCGATAGCCTTCGTGAACTTCAACGTGATTCTGTTCCTGGTGATGATAGTTGTCGGGACGTTCATTCTGCAGAGGACGCGTTTCGGCCGTAACATCTACGCGATAGGCGGCAACGAACAGAGCGCGCGGCTGATGGGGCTTCCTGTTGCGAGGACAAAGATTCTGGTGTACGGCTTCAACGGGCTGTGCTCGGTTCTTGCGGGTGTGAGCTATGCGCTATACGTAAAGAGCGGCTGGAATCTCTCACTGCAGGGCGCAGAACTCGACGTGATTACGTGCGCAGTCATCGGAGGAACGCTTCTCACAGGCGGAGTCGGGAGCATGATAGGCACGCTGTTCGGTGTTCTGCTGAAGTCGATAATCCCCGCGCTGATTACGTTCAACGGGCATCTTCTGTCGTGGTGGGGAAAGATTGCGACGGGAGTTTTGCTGCTGCTGTTCATCTGCATTCAGAGGGCAGTAGTGGGCTGGTCGGGACGGAAACGTTCGGAGTGAAAGAGCAGAAAGAATCCCCCCGTGCCTTAGGGTTCGGGGGAATTATTGTGCCTGAAATCCTTTGCCTGCTTCCTCAGCATGGCTATGAAGTCCTTGACGTTCTCGCGCGTAACTTTCATGCCGAAACCCTGTGCATGAAGTTCCGGGTAGACTTCGCCGCTGCACATCACGTTAAGCATCATGTCGCCGACCTCTGCCCTATAGTGGCTGGTCTCTAGGTAATTTGCGTTGTTCATGGTTATATCGTTGAGGCTGCTGAAGTTCCAGAAGCCGGAAATTTCTGCGAGCTTCTCGAGAAACGTACAGTAACCTTTTTCCAGAGAAGCTGAATACGTTACGTGATGCATCGGGTTCGTAAACATGAAGAGCTTGATACCCTGCTCATCACACAGATCGCTGATCTTCCGCAGGTCATTAACAGCATCATCAATGAGACCGTAATTGAACTTTCTGCCGAGCACGGGAAGCGGTTTGCCCTTTTCCCAGTCAAAACTTGACTTTTTCCCGTAAGGTATCGTCCAGCCGTAATTGTAAAAACTCTCGCTGTTCACCCAAAAGCCGTTCCTGATAAAGGAGTAAGCAAGAGATTTCATTGTTACTGCAGGATTCAGGTACAAGCGGCAGAAAAGTAATCTGTCATTCTTCAGTACCTCGTAAGGACACCTCAGCTGCTCGTAAATATGATCGCTCATTTCTTCGGTATAGGAGATGCTGTCAACGCCTATGTAGATTACGGAAGGTTTTATTCCGCTTTCAAGAAACGTCATGATATTTGCGAGATGTTCAGACGGAAGCCCGTTAGGATATGCCATGTTGTACACTTTTGCGCCCGGTATCTTGTCAGTATGTATTGCTCCTACTCTTGACGAACCGAACAGAAAGCCGTTATAGGTGTCTTTGTTGCCCAGTATATATTTGGTTCTGATGTAATTCTGGTTGGGCTGGATTCCGTTGTCCCTGATGCTGTCAGCATGAAAGATATTGAACGGGTCGACCAAGATAGGGAAGATAGTATGTATTGCTGCGATATATACAGCAAACACGGAGATAATGAGCAGAAATCTCTTCATGTGGATCACCTCACGTCTAGAACTGAAAATACACAAAGCTGACAGGTGCTGTAGCCTCAGTAAGAAGCAGGATTGTCAGCAGTCCGAAGTAGCAAGCGTAACGCAGAACAGGAGATTTCTTCATGGTTACACGAGCAAGCAGATCGAGTTTCAGAGAATACCAGTCCCAAAGAGCCAGAATGATAACATTCACTAACATAGACAGTTTATCCATGTTCGGAATCTCGAAGCACTTGTACCCGTAGTAGATAAAATATGCCTTGACATCGGACAGCCCGGTGAAGAGGTTTCCTGCAACGTACACCGCATCGTTCAGACTCCCTGCCCGAAAGAACACCCACGCCAGCATCACAAACGCGAACGTCCCCGCAACCCTCAGCCAGCGCATCACCCCGTGAACCTCCCGCCGTACACCCAGCGCGTTCTCTGCGACCTGCGCGAGCCCGTGAACTGCTCCCCACACAACAAACGTCCAGTCCGCCCCGTGCCACAGCCCCGACACCAAGAACGTAACCATCAAGTTCACGTTGTGCCTGAGCTTCCCGCATCTGTTCCCGCCGAGAGGTATATACACGTAATCCCGAAACCACGTGCTCAGCGAGATGTGCCACCTGCTCCAGAACTCCTTGACGCTCGCCGAGAAGTACGGGCTCTTGAAGTTCTCCATCAGCTCAATTCCAAGCATCTTCGAGCACCCGCGCGCAATGTCCGAATACCCCGAGAAGTCGCAGTATATCTGCACCGTGAAGAAGAACACCGCCAGCACCAGCGCAAATCCCTTGTAGCTGTACACGTCCGCAAACACCTTGTCGACATACACCGCCAAGACATCCGCAACGCACAGTTTCTTGAAGAAGCCCCACGTCATCAGTTTGATTCCGTAGGCCGCCTGCTCGTACCTGAACTCGTGAACCGCCTTAATCTGCGGAAGAAGATTGTTCGTTCTCTCGATGGGCCCGGCCACTAACTGCGGAAAGAATGATATGAACGTCGCGTACACCCAGAAATTGCGCTCGGCCTTCACGTCTCCCCTGTACACGTCGATAACGTAGCCCAGCGTCTGGAACGTGTAGAATGATATTCCGACGGGAAGCAGGAGCTGCAGCGTCATCGGGTGAAGGTGAATTGCGAAGAGCGAGAGAAATTCACTCACAGCCCCAGCGAAGAAGTTGAAGTACTTGAACACGAACAGCACGCCCAGACACGCAAAGATTGTTGCGGTGATAATCAGCTCCCTTGTACGGCATGAAGGATAACGTTCAATCAGCAGAGCCGCCGCGTAAGATATTGCTGTGGTGAAGAGAATCAGGACGACGTACTTCACGTTCCAGCTCATGTAGAACCAGTAGCTCGCGACAAGGAGAACGGGAAGCCTGAACCTGTACGGAAGCCCCCAGTACAGCCCGAAGACGAGCGGGAAGAACACCGCGTACTGCCACGAGTTAAACAGCATGGCAGACACCCTCCGTATGAGGTATAATTAAGGTTTGCAGTAAGGATTGTGAATGTAGATTTAGACTAGCGCGAGGAGTGTGTGTGTGTGTGGGTGTGTGATTAAGAGGATACAGCAACATTACAGCACCGTCAAGCTCCCTTCAAGAAAATTTTTCCAGATTATAGCACTAGCCGGGAGGTTTATGCTCCCAGCTTTATGCGCGCAATCATCCCCCTGAAATCGTGCGGGACAATCTGCCGGAACTTCATCAGCCCCCCCGTCGCAGGGTGCGTAAATTCCAGCTTCCACGAGTGAAGGTATATTCTCCCCGTGAACTCGTCGCCGTAGTTCTGCGCTCCGTACATCGTATCGCCGATTAATGGACAGCCCAGCGTCGACATGTGCACCCGAATCTGATGCATCCTCCCAGTGAACAGCCGGCACTCCACCAGCGAATGACCGTTCATGCTCCACAGCACACGGTAGCCCGTCAGCGCAGGCTTGCCGCCCTCAATCACGACCATCTTCATGAAGTTGTCCGGGTCTCGGTCAAGAGGGCCGGAGAGTATACCTTCATGTTTCTTGGGCGTGTTGTGTGTCAGGGCAAGGTACGTCTTGCTGACTTTGCGTTCGCTGAACATCTTAGAGAGTTCGAAGCTCATTTTGTCGGTTCGTGCAATAATCATCAGCCCCGAAGTCGGCGAGTCGAGGCGGTGAACAATTCCCGGCCGTAATCTGTTGTCGAGCTTCCTCATCTCCGGGTAACGGAAGATCAGTGCGTTCACCAGCGTGTGCTCCCAGTTTCCAGGCGCAGGGTGAACCACGAGACCGGCAGGCTTGTTGATGACCAGAAGGTGCTCGTCCTCATACAGCACGTCAAACGCTATGTCCTCCGCCCGCAACAGCTTCATGTTCGGGGACTCGGGAGGAGATGCCGTGAACTTCTGCCCAGCTGTTACGCTCATTGAGGCCTTGAGTTTTGCGGGAGGAACGCTCTTCACGACACGGTCGCGGATGTACTTCTGGGCTTTCGTGCGGCTGATGTCCAGAGCTTCGGCTATGAAGGTATCGAGGCGTTCGTAGTCCTGCTGTGCGGAAAACTCAATCATTCTTCATCACGCTCATGAAGTCATCCATAACAAGCATGAAGTTCGCTGTGTCCCGCCTCAGTGCCTGCATTGATGCTCTCCTGCAGATCTGTGCGATGTCTCCTCCCGTCATGCCCTTAGTAGCCGCCGCTAGCTCGGAGAGATTCACGCTCTCAGCGAGAGGCTTCTTGCGCAGAAGTATCCTGAAGATTTCGGCGCGTGTTTCCTCGTCGGGAAGCGGAAGCTCAAGCCGCAGGTCGAACGATAACGCTTTGTCGAGGAGGTCGGGCCTGTTCGTCGCCGCAAGCACCGTAACGCCGTTGAGCTCCTCGATGCCGCGCATTTCCGCAGTGAACTGTGCCGCAAGCCTGCTCTCCGTCGAAGCGAACATTGAGCCGGAAGAACTGCTCCTGTCGGGGAACAGTGCCTCGATGCCGTCGAAGAAGATTATTGACGGTGCCGCCTGCTTGGCCACGCGGAAAATGTCTTTCAGCGCGCGTTCCGAGTCGCCCAGATAGCGGGAGAGTACGTTTGCGCTCTGGACGTTGATGAAGTTCACGCCGCCTTCGTGAGCGAGTGCCTTAGCGAGGAGGGTTTTGCCCGTTCCGCTCCCTCCGTAAAGCAGGATGCTTCTTGCGGGCTGAATGTCGTAGCGCGTGAAAGTGTCAGCGTACTTCAGCGGCCAAGTTACCGCGCGGATGAGTTCGTCCTTCACGTACTCGAGGCCTCCGATGTCCTGCCACGACACATCGGGAATCTCTACGGAGACTTCTCGTGTCGCTGACGGGTCAGTCTCGAGCAGTGCGTTCATGAAGTGCCTCATGGTAACTTCAAGGCTCGCAACGCGTTCGTACGGGATTTCGCCCTCGTGAAGGTTCACGTACGGGAGAATGTCCCTGACGCACGACATTGCGGCTTCTTTCGCGAGGGCTTCAAGGTCAGCACCTACGAACCCATGCGACAGATCTGCAACTCTCTGAAGGTCAACGTCCTGCGCTAAAGGCATTCCGCGCGTGTGTATCCTGAGAATCTCGAGCCGTCCGTTCTTGTCGGGCACGGGTATCTGTATCTCCCTGTCGAACCTTCCCGGCCTCCGTAATGCAGGGTCAAGAGCGTTGGGAATGTTCGTAGCTCCGATTACGATGAGCTGACCGCGCGACTTCAGGCCGTCCATCAGTGCAAGGAGCTGTGCAACAACTCGGCGTTCAACCTGCTTTTCGCCGCCCATGTCCTCACGCTTCGGGGCTATTGCGTCAATCTCGTCGATGAAGATTATTGACGGCGCACGTTCCTGAGCTTCCTCGAAGATGTTGCGTAACCTCTCCTCACTCTCGCCGTAGAACTTCCCGATAATCTCAGGGCCTGAAATGTGCGTGAACCATGCGTCCGTCTCGCTCGCAACTGCACGGGCTATTACTGTCTTGCCTGTTCCGGGAGGGCCGTAGAGCAGCACTCCGCGCGGGGGCTGAATGCCTAACCGCTCGAAGACCTGCGGGAAACGTAGCGGAAGCTCTATCATCTCGCGTACTTTGCGGATCTGCGGGCCAAGTCCTCCGATGTCCTCATACGTAACTTTGTGCGCAGTCTTGGCCTCGCTGGGCTTGAGGAGGTTAAGGTAGGTTGAGCGGTTGATTATCACGATGCCTTCGGGAGTCGTCGCCGTAACCATAAAATCACACACGCGCGTCCCGAACAGGTTCAGCCTTACCCTGTCGCCGCTCACCACAGCATGACCTTCGAGCAGCGAGAGTATGTAGCTCTCGTCCTTCTCCTTCGTGCTGAGTGTTGCTCCTCCGACGGGCTGAAGGCTCACGCTTCCGGCAAAGTGGTGCGTAATCTTCGGCTCAATGGTTATCATGTCGTCGAGAGAGACTGAGGCGTTCTCGCGGATTAGCCCGTCGATCTGTATCACTCCGCGCCCGACTTCACGGTCGCCTGTGCGGATGCGGGCTGTGGTTATGCGGCGGCCTGTGATGCCCACTAGGTCTCCGTCAGTGAGTTCGAGGGCGGTCATGTCGTCGGGGTGAATGCGTGCCCAGCCCTTCAGTGCGTCGCCGCTGTATGCTTCCTGAACCTTGAAGCTGTTGATGTCTGTCATGATGTGAAACAATCTTCTTTCCTTAATCGCTGGGGAATATTATACCTGCTTCCCTCCGCGCCTTCTCGATAACGCTGACAGTCTCCACGCTCACATCAAGCATCCCGTCCAGCGTACTGCGCTCCTCACTCAGCATCAGCCTCACCAGCTCCTGCACCTCGTAATGCCACCTGTCGGGCACGTCCTGAAGGTTCAGCGTCTCATCATTCGTGCGCGTAACAACACGAATGCTCTTGAGGCCGTTGGACTCGTCGGCGTAAATAAAGCCCTTCTCGCCCTCGACCGTGAAGTGATTGATGCCCCACGTGTCCTTCGCGCCGCTGTTGGTCGAGACGAAGCCGTCATACTTCATCACGAACACTCCTGATGTGTCGGCGAGCCCGGGATAGATGTTCGGGTAGTACTTGGCTTCGGCAGGTGCTCCGAACAGCGCGATGTTCAGGAAGATGTTGTAGAAGTTGATGTCCATCAGCGCACCTCCGGCGAACTCCGGGTCAAAGATTGCGGGCTTCTCGCCCCTCAGCACCGCGTCATACCGGCTCGAGTACTGGCTATAGTTCGACATAACCAGCCTCACCCTACCAATCACAGCAAGTTTTTCGCGCAGAAGCCCGAAGTTCGGGAGGAACATTGTCGGCACTGCCTGAACCAGAAACAGTCCGCGCGACCGTGCAATGTCCCTCAGCTCGAGTGCTTGAACCCTGCGCGTAACTAACGGCTTCTCGCAGATTACGTTCTTCCCGGCCAAGAGTGCCGCTTTTGCCTGCTGGTAGTGTAGGAGGTTCGGCGTTGCGATGTACACCGTGTTGATGTCATCACAGGCCAGCATCGCAGCAAGATCCGTGAACGTCCTCCCTGCTCCGTAAGTCTTGGCCAGTTCGTCCGCCTTCTCCTGAGAGCGCGAGTACACTGCCGCCAGCGTGATGTCGCCGGTCTTGATGACGTTGTCCAGCACCGAATGGACGATTACCCCCGAGCCTACCGTCCCGAGCTTCACTCTGTCCATGAGTTCACCTGCCGTTCACAGCTTCAAGCACAACGCTCCGAAGTTCCCGGTCATCAAGTGCTATCTGAATGTTCGCACTCAGCCAGCCCTTCTGTGTCCCGCAGTCGAAGCGTCTGCCCTTGTAGACAACCCCCCAGACAGGCTCAGACTTGGCCAGCGTCCGCAGTGCATCCGTGAGCTGAATCTCTCCGCCTGCTCCCTTGCCCTGCTCCCTCAGAATCGGAAACACGTTCGGCGAAAGCACATACCGTCCCATGATGGCATAGTTGCTCGGCGCGTCCTGAAGGCTGGGCTTCTCGACCATGTCGTCAATCCTGAAGATGCCCGGCTCTGTCTCCGTGCCCGACACGATGCCGTAACGCGAAACGTTCTCCAGCTCTACCTGCTCGAGGGCAACAACGCTCCCGCCTAAACGCTCGTGCACCTTGATGAGCTGATAGAGTACCGGCTCTTCGTGGATGAACACATCATCAGGCAGAATCACTCCGAAGTATTCTCCCTTGCACACCGGCTCTCCGCAAAGAACTGCGTGTCCGAGACCTAACGGTTCACGCTGCCGGATGTAGAGTATCTCCGCCATCTCCGAGATGCTGATTATCATGTCCCGAAGCTGCGTCTTGCCACGCGAAGCCAGAAGCTCCTCAAGCTCGAACGAACGGTCAAAGTAGTTCTCGATCGAACGTTTTGCACGCCCCGTTATCATGATGATTTCACCGCACCCTGACGCTAAGGCCTCCTCAACGCCGTAAGAGATTATCGGCCTGTTGACGAGGGGAAGCATCTCTTTGGCGATCTCCTTAGTTACGGGCAGAAACCTCGTTCCCAGTCCGGCGACGGGGAAAAGGCACTTGTTTACGCTCATTCTTTGTCCTCCTAACATAACTCTTCCAGCTTCGAGGCCAGAAGGTCAGATAATTTCTCCACAGTCTCCTTCTCAGGAGCTTCAACAAGAATCCTCAACAGCGGTTCAGTTCCTGATGTACGGACGAAAATTCTCCCGTCCTTCACAGTGTGTTCACGCACAATCTCGTCTACTGCCTTCATGTCTACCTGTTCGCGCGGACGAGTGAGGGTTATGTTCGTGAGCTTCTGAGGGTAACGTCCGAAGCGGTCAACCAGCGTCGACACGTCTTCCTTGAGGGCGTGAACGGCATTCAGGAAGAGCATCGCTGTGCACAGGCCGTCGCCCGTCGCGGTGAACTTCGTCGCGATTATGTGCCCGGACTGTTCGCCGCCGAGACCTGCTCCTGATTCACGCATAGTTTCTAGCACGTACCTGTCCCCCACAGGACACCTCAGCGTCTCGATGCCTTCCTTCGCGAGATGTGCTTCTAGTGCCATGTTGCTCATCACTGTAACTACTACCTTGTTGTTGCCCCGCCTCTTCAGCCACCGGCCGAGCACCCACAGCATGATGTCGCCGTCAATTATCCTGCCCTTACCGTCGCAGGCAAGTACCCTGTCAGCGTCCCCGTCGAACGCAAAGCCCATAGCCAGCCCGTTGGCTTTGACGTAACTTGTGAGGTTGTCCATGTGCATAACCCCGCAATCTTTGTTGATGTTCATGAAGTCGAAATCCTCTGCGATTACGTGGGTATTCAGGCGTGAAAAGGGCGTGTGCTTAATCATTACGGGTACGGTGAGGGAGCTTGCACCGTTTGCGCAGTCAAAGGCTGTGCCGTCGATGGCAGCTTCAGGCTTCAGGAGTGAGGCTCTCTGCTCGGCGTAGAAGCGCGTGATTTCCGAAATGTCGCATATAATGCCGGTATTGCCGGAATGGTTCGGCTCTGCGTCAATGAGATCCTCTATCGCGAGTTCCTCATCATCAGAGAGCTTGCACCCGTCCGGGCCCAGAAACTTTATGCCGTTGTACTCTGCTGGGTTGTGGGAGGCACTGATTACCGCTCCTCCGTCGGCTTTTATCATCCTTATTGCGAAGCTCACGCCAGGTGTGGGGGCTATGCCGACGCGGCACACTTTAGCACCTTCCGAAGTCATGCCGGCCATCAATGCACTGCACAGCATATCGCAGGAACGGCGGGTGTCGCAGCCTACAACTACTGTGCTGGCATGATTGAACTTGATGAATGCCCGGCCAAGTTTCAGGGCAGTTTCTGGGGTCATCCTTCCTGTGTTCGCGAGGTCTCTTACCCCGTCTGTTCCGAATAGTTTACGTTCTCTCAACTGTAAATCTCCTCCTTGATACAAATATTCCCCCCTGAACCAAGCCAGAGGGGCAAAAACTTATCTGCTTAACGTGTTGACTGTTACGTTCTGCGGCTCAATACGCACTACCCTGAAGGCATCACCCGAGAGAATCTCCGCCTTCACAGGAAGGGTTACGGGTGCCATGAAGATGTTCGACATGTCGACGTATGCCCTGATGCTTACCTGTTCCGCGTTGAAGTTCTCGATCAATGACGGCCTGCTCTCGATCGCTACAGAGACGTTCGCCGGAACACACGCCCAGTTCTGCGGGTTCTCCGTGTTCCTGAACTCTACAGGAATGTTCGCCAGCACCCTCTCTGCCCGTGCCTCGCTCAGCTGTATGCTCACACGAACCGACGAACCCCCCACAAGAGACACTCCCTCAACCTCAGGCTGCCTCAGCGGAACAACTATCACCTTGTCGGAGTACATGTCGGACACGTCAATAACTTCGGTGTTCACGGTGTCGATCTTCGCGAGCTCCTCAGCCGCGCCCTCTATCTGCACTTCCGACGGGTCAATAATTACCGTCCTGACCTCGTAATCACTGTCGAGCCTACCAGTCAGCCTCACGTTCACAGGAACTCTCTTTCTCGGGAGGCCGCGCACCAGCGTTCCCCTGAAGCGCACCTGAGCAGGTTCAAGCGTAACAGAACCGTTGAACGGCTCGGACTGCGAGAGCTTCACCGGCATCAATAGCTCGCGCCCCTCCTGAAGCTCCTCGATCGTCGGGGTAATCCTCAGGCTTCCGACCTTCGCTACATCGTCTTCTGCTCCCTTTACGCCGACTTCCTTCGGGATTATCTCTACTCCTTCAATGTAGTAACCTTCCGGGATGTTCTGCGGCAAGGCAGTGTCTACGTTCATGAGGCGCGTAACCTGACGCACAAGGTCAAGCGTTGCCTGCGACGGGAAGCACGATACGAGAGAGATTCCCGGCGGAAGGTCTACGTTGATGTTGACGGTGTAACGTTTTCCGGGCACAAGATTGCGCGCGTCGACGTAGGCGGTGATGGAATTGTAGTCCATCCTCATCACTGCGTCTTCAGGCCCGCGAATCTCCACGTCGACTTCCGAGAGCCTCCCCCTCAGCAGTGCCTGAGAGTCCAGCCCGGAATACTCGAGCGGTGCTGTGAACTTCCGCGTGATGTAGGCAGCTTCGTCCATGCCGGTAACGTAGAACCACATCATCACCGCAATAGCTATCGACACAGCCCACAGTACCGGCGGGGAAGTCATTATCACCTCAAAGTCAAGATGCTTCTTCTGCTTCATCTCACGAGACCTCCTGCGTCTGTATCCTTCTTCTCTGCCCAGAAAATACCCTTCAACGCCTTGAGCTTCGACCGCCAGCCGGTGATGATCTGTCCGCCCTCAAAGTAGTTCCTGAGTATGCCCTCAACCTGAAAGTCCTTGAGGTTCTTCGAGAGGTGGCCTTTAGAGGCAAAGGAGATTTCCCCGCGTTCCTCGCTGACCACGAAGACCATCGCGTCAGACACTTCGGTGATTCCGAGTGCTGCCCTGTGCCTCGTGCCGAACCACCGCGAAATTTCGGGAGCATCTGCAAGCGGAAGGTAGCACCCTCCAGCAATGAGGCGGTACTTGTCGAGAATCACCGCTCCGTCGTGAAGAGGGTTGTTGATCCAGAAGATGGAGATTAACAGCTCCTGCGTAATGCTGGCGTTGAGCTGTATCGCCGTGTTGTAGTAATCACCGAGCCCGACTTCCTTCTGGAACACCAGCAGCGCGCCTATCTTGTTGGCCTTGAGGTAGTTCAACGCTCCGGCAATCTGCTTTATGCGGACTTCGGCTTCGTCGTCGGTCATCTGACGCTTCAGCAGGTAGAATTGTCCCTTGCCCAGTTCCTCGAGCATCTTGCGGAGTTCGGGCTGGAAGACTATCGGGACTGCGAACGACAGGGCAAGAAGTGCGTTGCCGATGAACCACGAGAGCAGCCGTAACCTCAGGAAGGATGCCGCCGCCGAGATTGCCGCGAGAATGAACACTCCCTTCATGAGCTGGACTGCCCGCGTGCCGACCATCAGGACAAGTATCCTATAGATGATGAATGAGACTATCGCGATGTCAATTACGCTTCGAACGTCAGACCACATTACACTACGAGCCTTACCACTCCGCGATACACTAGGCCTCTTGTCCCGTCAATGGACACCACATCATCATCCATGAGCGTCGAAAACGCATCCGCAACGCCGACAATGCACGGAAGGTTGTAGTCCATAGCCAGAGCGTTGCCCTCTGAGAAGAGAAGCCCGCTCTCGAAGAGCACAGCACCTGCCTTGTCGAGAACAGGGCGGTATTCCTCGCTGAGCTGACGAACCACGAGAATACAGCCGGGAGTAACCTTCTCGATGGCTTCCTGAGGAGTACGCGCAATACAGACCTTGCCGACTGCGTTTTTGTGCGACAAAGGAGTCCCCGAGAGGAGAATTGTTCCCGTCGTGAGAACCTCCACCACGTTGGTGCTTCCCGGACGGCCGACAGGTACTCCGGCGGTAATCACTACGAGTTCGCCTTCCTTGAGGAGGCCTTTGCTCACGCAGGTGTTGATTGCCTCGCGTGCGGCAACGTTGATGTCGCTCATCTCGCTTAACCTCACGGGAGTAACTCCCCACCACAACGCTAACTCTCTCCACGTCTGCTGGCTGGGAGTGAGGCCGAAGATCGGGCATTCGGGACGGTGCTTGCTTATCATCTTTGCAGTGAGGCCGGAACGCGACAGACAGAGTATCGCGGGAGCTTTTATCTGCTGTGCGATTAACACTGCTGCGCCTGAGACTGCGTCAGGTACTGGGAGGCTGTCCCTGCCTTCTGCGGGCTCTAAGGGGTTGCGTTCAGCGTTCTTGTGGTTGCCCCAGAGCCCGAGCTCCATTTCTGCGCGGTCAACGATTCGGCGCATTGTCGCGACTGCCTGGACGGGGTAGCTGCCGCTGGCTGTCTCGCCGGAGAGCATCACTGCGTCCGTTCCGTCAAGAACTGCGTTGCTGACATCACTTGCTTCGGCACGGGTGGGTCTGGGGTTGCGGATCATGCTGTCGAGCATCTGCGTGGCGACGATGACGACTTTCCCTCTGACCCTGCACATCTCGATGATTTTCTTCTGGACGAGCGGCACGTCTTCTGTCGCAATCTCTACCCCTAAATCTCCCCTCGCTACCATTACGCCGTCAACAACTTCAACTATCTCCGCGATGTTGTCTACGGCCTGCTTGGTCTCGATTTTGGCGAGAATCTTCATGCTGCTTCCGTGCTCCTGAATGAGCCGCCTGACTTCGACGATGTCGCGCGCTGTCTTCACGAACGACACGGCTAGGTACTCCATTCCGTGCTGGATGCCCCACGCAATGTCCTGCTTGTCCTTGTCGGAGAGTGCGGGCATGGTGATGTCTGCGCCGGGAATGTTTATGCCCTTAGTGTTGCGGAGCGGTCCGCCCACGATGACCTTGCAGGTTACTTCGTCGCCGGAGACGCTCTCGACCTCGAGGTTCAGTGCGCCGTCGTCGATGAAGATGCTCTGCCCGGGCGTAACTTCCTGAGCAAGAAGCCTGTAGTTCACCCAGACACGCTCGGGCGTTCCGTCAAAGGGGTTGTCGTCCGACACAAGAACAACCTTTGAGCCCTGAGCGAGCATGATTTCTCCGTTGGTCATGTGGCCGGTGCGGATTTCCGGGCCCTTAGTGTCGAGGAGGGCGGCTATCGGCTTCTTCACGGAACGTTCTACGCGGCGGACGAGCTTCAGCTTCTTTTCGTGGCCTTCGTAGTCCCCGTGAGAGAAGTTGAGGCGGGCGACGTTCATTCCGGCTTCTGCCATCGACTTCAGGGTGTCGTAGTTGTCGCTTGCAGGGCCTATGGTGCATACAATTTTCACGAACATGTTAGTGTTACCTCCCTAAAAATATTTACGCTGCGAAACTGCCAGCACCTTCACGTACCTCGCAGTTCGCAAACTCCTTCAGTGCCTCGCCGACCTTCTGCGGGTCAACGCTGTAGTCCTTGAGGAATATTGCCGCGCTCTCTTCATCGTTCCTGAACTCCACGATAACCTTCGCCTTGCCCCTGCAGCTTCCGAGCGCGAGCAGAAACTGTTTCATGTTCATCTTCTCCGTGCCCGCAATGTTCAGGGTTATGCTGACGTACCTCTGCCCCCGCATCTCCAGACCGTCAACGGGGATGATGTCGTCCGGCCGAAGCTGTCCCCTGTCATCAAGCCTCCCGGCAACAACGCACGCGAGCCCCTTCTTCAGGATCTCTTTGCGTTCATGCCACATCTTCGGGAACATTACCACATCAACGCTGTTTTCCGCGTCCTCGAGCTGAAGCAAGCACATAGTATCTCCCTTCTTCGTGGTCTTCTCGGTGAGTGAGGCTATTATTCCGCCGATGCATGGGCTGAGGTTCTCTGCCCGCCAGTCCGCGAGGTCAGCTATCGCACAGTTCGTGTAGGGTGAGATTCGTTCCTGGTAGGATTCGTACGGATGCCCGGAAATGTAGAGGCCCGTAACCTGCTTTTCATAGTCTAAGCGTTCGTGCTCCTCGAAGTCAGGAACTTCCGGCATGTCAGGAGCTGAGACTGTTTCCTCCTCCTCAAGCTCGTCGAACATTGAGAGCTGGTTGGTCTTCTTGGACTTGGCCGCCTTCTGCGTTACCTCGAGGAACTTCGGCAGTGCCGCAAGAAGCTGTGCCCTGTTCCTGCTGATCTCGTCGAACGCTCCGGCCTTGATGAGGTTCTCGAACACAGTCTTGTTCATCAGGCTCATGTCCACCCTCTGAATAAAGTCCCACAGTGATGAAAACTTCCCGTGTGCTGTGCGTTCGTGGACAATCATCTCTACGGTGTTATGTCCGAGACGCGAGACAGCCCCGAGCCCGAAGCGTACTACTTCGCCGTCGGGGGTAAAGTTCTCGTTGGAGACGTTGATGTCCGGCGGAAGCACCTTGATGCCGCTCCGGCGAACCTCAAGCACGTAATGTCCCAGCACTTCTTTCTTCGCCTTCATCTGGCTCGTGAGGTATGCCGCCATGAACTCAGCGGGGTAATTCGCCTTGAGGTAAGCAGTGTCGTACGAGATTAACGCATACGCCGCACTGTGGGACTTGTTGAAGCCGTAGCCCGCGAATTTCTCGATGCTGTCGAAGATACTTCCTGCCGTCTCGGAAGAGATACCTTTCTTCTCCGCTCCTGCAAGAAATTTAGCCCTCTGTTCTTGCATGACCTCAACCTTCTTCTTGCCCATTGCCTTGCGCAGAATATCCGCCTCGCCCAGCGTGTAACCGGCCAAGACTGAGGCGGCCTGCATGACCTGTTCCTGATAGAGGATGACCCCGTAAGTCTCCCGCAGCGCGTTCTCAAGCAACGGGTGAGGGTAATGCGGCTGAGCTCTCCCGTGCTTGCAGTCTATGTAGGTGTCAACCATTCCGTTCTCGAGAGGGCCCGGCCTGTACATCGCGAGCGCGGCAACAAGGTCCTCGAAGCAGTCTATCTGCAGCTTCCGCAGCATTGCGCGCATTCCGTCGCTCTCAAGCTGGAAGATGCCCATTGTGTCAGCATCACGCAGAAGCGCAAAAGCCTTCGGGTCGTTCATCGCGTCGTTCACCGCGTCCATGTCGGGAAGAGGCTTGCCGTTAGCCTTGATGTTCTTCATGGCTTCCTCGATGATTGAGAGCGTGCTCAGTCCCAGAAAGTCCATCTTCACCAGCCCTACCTTCTCGACACCCTCCATCGTGAACTGTGTAACGACTTGGTCTGTGCCCTGCGAGTCGCCCTTGTCGGTGCTGAGACGCTTTACCGGCACAACGTCAGTTATCGGGCACGGAGCAATCACCACACCGGCGGCGTGCTGTGAAGTGTGCCGCGCTAGACCCTCGATATTACGGGCTGTGTCGATGACGGCGTGAACTGTCTCGTTGGAGTCGTAGAGCTCTTTGAGTTCCGGCGTGTCGGACAATGCCGCGTCGATGCTCTTGGCCATAGCGGGGACGAGTTTTGCCGTGCTGTCCATCAGCGAATAGTCGACACCTTCCGCACGACCGACATCCTTTATCGACTGCCTGCCCTTCATTCGCCCGAAAGTGATTATCTGCGCTACGTGGTCAGAACCATACGTGTCGGAGATGTACTTCAGGAGCTCTTCCCTGCCCTTGTCGCTAACGTCAGTGTCAATATCGGGCATTGAGATTCTCTCGGGGTTAAGGAAACGCTCAAAGAGCAGGTTATACTTCAGCGGGTCAAGCTCAGTGATTCGCAAACTCCACGCAACGACACTCCCCGCCGCACTTCCTCTGCCCGGCCCTATGGGAATATTCCTCTCCTTCGCCGCCTGAATTATCCCCGACACAATCAGGAAGTACGCGCTGAAGCCCATCTGCGTTATTACCCCAAGTTCGTACTCCAGACGCTCGGCGTATTTCTCCGGGACATCAGTTCCCCGTGCCGCAAAACGTGCCCTCAGTCCCTCACGAGCTCTCTTTCTGAGTTCGTCATCCTTCGTCATGCCCTCGTCCAGCTGAATATCCGGCAATAGGTAGTGTTCATGCTTCAGGTTCAGCGTAACGTTGCACCTCTCAGCGATCTCTACTGTGTTGGTGAGGGCTTCGGGAATCTCGCTCTCGAAGTGGGAATACATCTCCTCTGGTGTCATTAAGTAGAACTCGTTGCGGTCAAACCCGAACGCGTCATCCTTCTTTGCGTCGGAGTGAGTGTTTATGCGGAGCAAGACCTTATGCCACTCGTAGTCCTCCGGGTTGAGGTAGTGAGCGTCTCCTGTCGCGATGATTGGGATTCCTGTACGGCGTGAGATTTCGACTATCGCGGCATTCACTTTCTTCTGTTTATCGAGGGAGTTGGGCATAACCTCAAGGAAGAAGTTTCTCTCGCCCATTATGTCCCTGTAGCAGCCTGCCAGACGTTCAGCCTCCTCGATGTTGTCCTGAAGTATGAGCTGGGGTATCTCTCCGGCCAAGCAAGCCGATGAAGCTATGATGCCCTCGTGGTACTTAGTGAGTATGGCGTGGTCAATTCTGGGCTTGTACCAGAAGCCTTGAGTGTTGGCGATGGAGATTATCCGCATTAGGTTGTGCCATCCCGTCTCGTTCTCGGCTAGCAGAATGAGGTGATTCCTGCGTTTCTCCTCGCGTGAACTTATTCCCGACGGTGCTACGTAGGTTTCACAGCCCAGTATCGGCTTCACACCCTCAGCAAGGCAGTTCTCGTAGAACTCTATCGCTCCGTACATCACGCCGTGATCCGTCATCGCAACTGCTTTGGTGTCCCAGCCTGCGACCTTCTTCGCGAGTGCCTTAGTGCGTATTGCCCCGTCTAAGAGGCTGTATTCTGTGTGAACATGCAGGTGTACGAACGGCCTGCTCATTCCTCATCATCTCCCTGTAAAGTGCTGTCCTCCGCCGATTCGGTCTCGTCCTTCTCCTTGCGCCGGATAAAGATAATTTCCGGGCTTGCCCCCATCATTGCCAATTCATTCCTGTACACCTCGAAGGTTAAACGTCCCTGACGCACCGACGGTGAGACTTGCGCGGGAGATGCCTCCTCAGGTTCTGGGGATGGCGGCTGAGGAGGCACTGTGCTGGCTTCTTCGGCCAAGTTGTCGGCTAAAGCATTGCCAAGCTTCTCGCAGACTTCCTCCGTGCCCATGAACGCAATCTTAACCGTACCGTAACTCCCGAACATATCCGCCAAAGCAGACTTGTGTGCCGGGAGCTTCAGCCTGTCGAAGATATACGGGTGCTCCGCCTCAATCACGATGCCTTCTGGTGTCCGTCCTGCCTTGACGCTGAACATCAGGCAGTAGATAGTGAAACTCCCTTCGTGTGCTGCCGTGATGAGTTCTGATTTCAGCACATCATCATAAGTTACAGGCATAGGAGCAGGAGGCTGAACCGGCTGTGGCTGGACTGCCGGAGCTGCCTGAAGCGGTGCGTACGACTGCACGGGCGGAGGAGCTTCGAGGGACAGCATGAACATGCCCAGCAGAATATCAGGCCGTACCCCTTGACGTGCTTTGGTTAGGGCGGTCATTATGCTGGTAAGGAGCATGTAGATTCTGTCGGGCTTCCAGTGGTTGACCTCTTCGGCAAGAAACTTTCTCTCCGCTTCCGACAAGCCGAGTGATTCCGTTATGCCCTTCCACTTCGAGGCAAGCCAGAGATTCCGAACGAGCGAGAACATCTCCTCGAACACCCTCACTCCCGAAGCCCCAGCGTCAAACATCGCCTTAAGTCCCGTGTACGCGTCCTCCGAGTCCTCCCTCAGAGTACGAAGCCACCTCTCGAACGCAGGACGGCTTCCAGCCCCGAAAACTGCTTCAACGTTCGCGAGCGTGATTTCTCCCGACGCTATGACCTGTTCGAGCAAAGACAGCGCGTCCCTAAGTGCCCCGTCCGCCTGCCGGGCAATCTCGTACAGTGCTTCGGGCTCTGCGGTTACGTTCTCGGCCTCGCAGACGTACTTCAGCCGCGCGAAAATATCTTCCGGCGTTATGCTGTGGAAGGGTATGTGCTGGCATCGCGAACGTATCGTTACAGGGACTTTGCGGGGTTCGGTCGTCGCCATGATGAAGATTGCGTGCTCGGGCGGCTCCTCGAGCGTCTTCAGGAGTGCGTTGAACGCCGCTGTCGACAGCATGTGAACTTCATCGATGATGTATATCTTGTACTTGGAGCTGAACGGCGCAAGAGCTATGTTCTCCTTGAGCTGGCGTACTTCGTCGACTCCGTTGTTCGATGCTCCGTCGATCTCTATCACGTCGAGGCTTTCTCCTGCTGTTACTGCCTCGCAGTTAGAGCACTTCCCGCAAGGCTCGTAACCCTGCCTGTCCGTACAGTTGAGAGCCTTCGCAAATATCCTGGCAACAGAAGTCTTGCCGCACCCGCGCGAACCCGAGAACAGGTAGGCATGTCCTATCCTGCCCTTCTCGATCGAGCGCGTCAAAACCTCGACAGCTGCCTTCTGCCCGACAACTGACCCGAAGTCCTGCGGACGGTATTTGCGGTAAAGCGATACAGTCAATGAATTATTACTCTCCTGCAATTATGGTATGGGATTATTTGGGGTAACTTTACCTGAGATTTAGATTTTCGGCAACTGTGCTAGAATTTCGGACATCACACTACAAAGGAGTCTTCATTTATGCCTATGCAGATTGGTTTGGACGAACTGCTCACCATGCTTGTATCACGCGTTGAAGAAATGTCCCTCGACCTCGAGAACCAGAAGAGCCGCTTCAACATTATGTTTCGTATGCTGTACAAGAAGGGCTTGTTTGACGAGAATGACGCACTCGAAGCCATCAGGGACGAGAACAAGATACTTCTTGAGCTTGGCCTGATAAAGGCGATGCCCGATGATGCCACCCTCAAGGCCGCCGCAGACAACCTCATGCTGTGGATAAAGGGCGACGCGAAGGAGATACGCCGCTCGATGGAGGAACTACAGAAGAGACTGCAGGAGGAAGCGGAGAGGCAGAGAGCACCGAAGATTGACGTAGCTCCCGCCGGAGTGCTGAACGAGTTAGACCGTCTCGGAGGTTCGGGCGGCGGCAAGAAGCTAATACTTTAACCATGAACCGCCTCAAAGACTCGTGGCGCAGACTTTCGGGCAAGGGCTGGGCGATAGCTCTGCTGGACTTCGTGCTTCTGGCTATGGCGGTGTACTTGGGTTACGCGCTGAGGCTCGGCATAGTCGTTCCCCGCTACCTCCCGGACTGCCGGGCCGTAATGCTCACGCTCCCGCTGGTATGTGTAACGGTCTTCGCGCTGTTCGGGCAGTACCGCACGATGTGGCAGCACGCGGGCACTGAGGACTACAACAAATTCCTGTGGCTGTACATAGTCTCGATACTCGCCTTCCTCCTAATCAACGGCATCCTGAAGATCGCGGTCTTTCCGCGCGTGTCGTTCACGATAGCTTTATTCGCTGGAATGTTCCTGTGCGGAGGCCTGAGGGTCTCGTGGCTGATGGCCAAGTCCATACACTCGCGCCCTAAGGGGCTGAAAGCAATAATCTTCGGGGCGGGCGAGGCAGGAGCATTCCTTGCGCGCGACCTTATGCGCAACCCGTCGGAACTTTACCCGGCAGGCTTCGTTGACGATGATGTCAGCAAGATAGGCCGGTACGTTTCGGGCTTGAAGGTTATGGGGAGTTCCGCAGACCTCAGGGAGATAGTCAGCCGCGAGGGAATAGAGGTAGTGCTCATCGCGATACCGAGTGCGGCAGGGCAGAAGATTCGCCGCATCTACGACACTCTTGCTCCGCTGAATGTTCAGGTACGGATACTTCCGAGCCTCAGGGAACTTGCTGGCGGGACTGTGTCGGTCTCCCGTCTGCGCAAAGTCAGGCTCGAGGACTTGCTGGGCAGAGAACCCGTGCGCATAGACCTTGACCCGTCGATGAACTACATTCAGGGCAGGAGAGTTCTCATCACAGGAGCTGGCGGCTCAATCGGCAGCGAGATAGTCCGGCAGGTTCTGCACAACAAGCCCTCAGAGATTATCGCGCTCGGACACGGCGAACAGTCCATATACCTGCTGCTTGAGAGCCTGAACACGGACATTCCCGTGTATCCTGTGATTGCTGATGTTGCCGACGAGACGGCTATACGTTCGGTGTTCACTGAACACAGCCCGCAGGTCATCTTCCACGCGGCGGCACACAAGCATGTTCCGCTGATGGAGTTCTGCCCGCGCGAAGCTATGAGGGTCAATGACTTGGGCACGCGGACGATTGCCCGGACAGCCGGAGAGTTCAACGCCCAGCGCATGGTGATGATTTCCACCGACAAGGCCGTGAACCCATCAAGCATAATGGGAGCGACGAAGCGTCTTGCGGAGAAAATCCTCGAGCGCGAGCAGAGGACTTACCCCGAGACAAAGTACATGGCGGTGCGTTTCGGGAATGTTCTCGGGAGCAGGGGAAGCGTCATCCCGAAGTTCGAGGCACAGATAGCGGCAGGCGGCCCTGTAACTGTTACGCACCCCGACATGAAACGCTACTTCATGCTGATTCCTGAGGCAGTGAGCCTCGTGATTCAGGCGGGAGCACTCGGGCACGGCGGTGAACTCTTCGTGCTCGACATGGGAGAACCCGTAGTGATTAAGGACATGGCGGAGCTGTTGATTCGTCTGTGCGGTTACGAGCCCTACAAGGACATCGACATTGTGTTCTCGGGGATAAGGCCGGGCGAGAAGCTCTACGAGGAACTGTTCTACGACGAGAACGCCGTTCACGGTACGCTTCACCCGAAAATTTTCGTGAGTAACATTAAGTCCGGGCAGAACGACACTCCTCCCAACCTTGACGAGATGCTGGCGAACGCGCTCAACAATCCATCCGAAGCATTAGCCGTCCTGAAGCAGTTAGTGCCTGAGTACCAGTAAAAATATTCCCCTCCTCGTTTGTGAGAAGGGGATTTGCTTTATCCTGTGATTATCGCACTGCCCTTAATCAGGTAATCCATTCCGCTCCAGACCGTCAATATCATCGCCAGCCACATCAGCATCATTCCGCCGGGTATGTTCAGGATGAGCATGATGAGCGCGATTATCTGGCATACTGTCTTGAGCTTCCCGCCCTTCGACGCAGCTATCACGACGCCTTCAGCCGCCGCAACGAGCCTCAAGCCGGTAACGATAAATTCACGCGTGATTATCACCATGACGATCCACGCAGGAAGCCGGCCGAGCTCGATAAGTGCCAGCATCGCCGCAATCACGAGCACCTTGTCCGCGAGCGGGTCAATGAACTTCCCCAGCGTGGTAACCAGCTTGTATCTGCGCGCAATGTACCCATCGAACGCATCGGTTATCGACGCAATGATGAACACTGCCGCTGCCAGCGCATCACCCCAGCTCACGCCGGGAAGCCCCTCGTACAGAGGCTTGCTTATCCTGAGCGACAGGAACAGCAGAACGAGAGGCGCGAGGAAGACGCGTATCAGGCTTAATGTGTTGGGAACGTTAAAGATTTTAGGCCGCATACAGTTCACCTCAATATTATGGAGAATAACGAAATTTTACCCCAATTCCGCAAGCTGTTGCCATAATTCATTCTGCTTACTGTTGAGGTGGCGGGGAAGTTCTACGCGTATCCGAACGTACATGTCTCCGTTAGTGCCGTCGCGTTTCGGGAGTCCCTTGCCCCTCAGCCTCAGCTTCTGGCCGTCCTGAATGCCTGGAGGCATCGTAACTGAGACGTTACCTTCGAGCGTCTGGACGCTTATCTTCTTGCCGAGAACTGCGTCCCACACAGGGACTTTCACGTCGCGCGTGAGGTCATAGCCGTCGAGCGTGAACGTGTCGTGAGGTGCCGCGTGTATCGTCAGCTTCACGTCGCCGCCGCGTTCTGACTTTCCGGGAAGCGTGATCTTCGTGCCGTCCTTTATACCCTTCGGGAGGTGCGCCTTGATCTGCCTGCCGTTGAGCGTAAGGGTAACGTCTCCGGCCTTGAGTATCTGCTCAAGGGACATCGTAATCTCGGCCTCCGTGTCCTTGCTCACGGGACGCTGGTAGCCTCCTCCGCCGAAAATATCCCTGAACCCTCCGAACTGTCCGCCTGCTCCGCCAAACAACGTCTGGAAGAAGTCGCTGAAGTCCCCGCCGAACTCTACGTGCTGAAAGCCGCCTCCCTGCCCCCAGCCGGGCGGTGGCGTGAAGTCTTGGCCGCTCTGCATGTTCGGGTCTATCATGTCGTAACGCTGTCGTTTCTCGGGGTCTTTCAGAACCTCGTAGGCTTCATTAATCTCCTTGTAGCGTTCTTCTGCGCCGGGCTCTTTGTTCACATCGGGGTGATACTGCTTGGCGAGCTTTCGGTAGGCTTTGCGAATCTCGTCAGGCTTTGCGTCTCTCGATATTCCTAGTATCTGGTAATAATCTTTGTACTTCATCTATCACTATCTCCTTGACCTTGTTTAACTTTTTGTGAAGTGTAGCACACACAAGCACAAAAAAACAGACCCTCCGTCTGCCGGAAGGCCTGTCTGTTACGTCAAGTTACCTGCGCCTGAAGAGCAGTGCCAGCCCCAGAAGTCCGAGACTGAACGAAGCGCAGCCGCCACCGCCACCGCCTCCATCAGAGCTTTCTCCCTGACCTTCAGTGTTGTCAGGAGTTGTCTGAGTGTTCGGCGTGCCGCTGGTGTCCTGCTGAGCTGTAGAAGAACCCTGCACCATCCACATCGTGCCGGTTATCGCTCCGTCGTCGACACCGTCCGGCACAACCAGAAACCAATTAGTTCCTCCGCCTTTGACGAACTGCGGGCCGTCGCTGTTCCCAGTCGTGGGTACGTTGGCCAAGTAAGCGGTCAGTTCGAGGTGAGCTCCCTTGTTGCCGTCGGCAGCAGTGTACTTCAAGACCCCGTGCTGCAGTGCTTCGGTCGCGTCAAGCCCGCCGGAACCCACTACAGGCCAGGAATTGCTCGCTGTCTGGTAGTCGATCCTCAGTGCGGTAAAGAGCTTCTTGACCGCCGCGTTGTCGTTGTGAACGTCCGAGAGGTCAGAGCCCAGTGCCGCTTTGAGCTGTGCGCTGGAGAAATTCCACGAGTACGTCAGCGGGAAGATATCTCCTGCCGCCCTGTCCTTGAAGTCGATCTCTACGCCTGCGCCCTTAGAGGCCACGAAACCTCCAGAGCTTCTGTAGGCCCGTGATGTCGTGAAGGTAGGCGTTGAGGTCTTGAGCTCCGAGACCATTACGACATTCGCAACGTTCCAGACACTCTTGAAGTTTTGCTGGAAGGTTGATGACTTCACGATTGATTCTGACAGGTCAGCAAGGCTGATGGAGAGGTCATGCTCCGGCGAGATTGAGCCGATGTACGACGACAGGTAGTTGATGAACTCGCTGGAGACCCTGTTCATTATCGTAGCGTCCTGGTCGACGCGAACGACCCTGCTGGCTGTTGCGGGCTGTCCGTCGGGCATTGTTCTATTGGTCCTGACGGAGATTGTCGTTGTGCCGTAGTTGCGGGCTATGATGTTGCCGAGAGTTTCGTGTATGGAGATGACACCCGGGCTGCTTGACGACCATGTTACGGGCTCGCAGCCGTCTGCCGTTCCGCCGTAAGCGGTTGTGCCGTTCTCGTAGCGGATTACGGCGATGAGGCTTGCGGTCGTGCCGAGACTCTTGAGGGTGTTGGGGATGCCGCTCATGGTGATGCTGGCGATGTTGAGGCTCGTGTTTTCGCCGGGTTCTGCGCTGCTGCTGCTCTGCTCAACCTCAAACGCTCCTATGTCGAGGTAGTTGCTGTTGCCAGAAGGCTGAGGTCTGGTTACCCCGCGCTGATCCGTTTTGGGCAAGGTTGGTGCGTATGGAACTTTGTCCATTGCCCGCTCATCCAGAGGCAACGTAACTTCCTCGTCAAGTTTCACCGTCTGAAGCATGACCTGCTGTGTGTCCGACAGCTTTGAACCTATGTAGGGCGGAATATCCGCGCCGCTGGTTGATGCGTTGTCCGCAAGAGCAGCACTCTGGCCGAAGAACGTTGCGGTTGTCCAAGTAGATTTCTGCCTGTCCGTATTCTGCCCTGTCCATGCACCGTTCTGGTTGTTGTAGCCGTATATTCCGACCCTGTTGTAGCCTCCGCTGGCCGCCGAGCCGGAGGCAAAAATATCATTGCCGAACGTTGCATCATTGCCGACCGCTATAGATGCCATCAGAGTCAGCGTTCCGTTTCCTACGTAAATTCCGCCCCCGTTGCCGTTGCTGGAAGTGTTGCCGAGCGTAAACGTGCACATTGTTACGCTTACGCTTCCGAGCGTGTACAGAGCACCGCCCTCCGATGAAGAACCTTCCGCTTTGTTGCCTGCGAATGTGCTGTTGGTTATTTCGGAAGGCTTGGTAGTTCTGATGTCGATGTAAACAGCTCCGCCGTGCGCAGTCCCTGAACGATCGCTTGCTGTGTTGTCCGAGAAAGTGCAGCGTTCGATATTCATCGCATCAACCTCTACATAAACAGCTCCGCCATCACCTATTCCTGCGAAGTTGCTGACGAACTGCGTCTGCTCGATCTTCACGTTTGAGCCGTTGCCATACTGTGAATAATATAATGCTCCTGCGCTGCCTCTTTGGGCTTCGTTCTTGAGAAAGTAGCTTCCGCTTATCGTGAAATTTGTGGGGTCTCCCCAGATTGCTCCGCCCCTGCTGTCGCGGACAAAGTTATTCATGAATGAGGACTGCTCAATCGTCGCCGTGCTGCAACCATACAGCTTGAGTGCTCCTCCCTCAATGTCCGCCTCGTTGGCATCAAAGTAGCAGTTGGTGATCTTAGCCTCAGAAGTTTGGCTTGAATAGACACTGACAGCCCCGCCCGAGCATAAAATTTGCGCAGTATTTGCAGTGCTGTTGCTGAGAAACTTGCTGTCCGTCAGTGTTATCTTGTTGCCGGTCGTGTAGACAGCTCCGCCGCCGTTCTGTGTCGTCTCTGCAACTGTCGTGGCTCTGTTGGTGTGTATGTTGCTGTTGAACTCCGAGGTCACCGCTTCAAAGTCGCCATTTGCGTAGATAGCACCGCCGCCGCGTGAGGACTGGTACGCCGTGCTGTTGTTAGCTGTGAATGTCGAATTTGTTACCTTCACTCCGGCATCTGAGTATACAGCTCCGCCGCCCTCTTTATTTTCTCCACTTCCACCAGTGCTGGTGTTGCCGGAGAATGTCGAATCCTCAACAGTAACCTGACTGCCCGCATAAATCGCGCCTCCGTAAAGTGCCACATCTCCTGAGATCTCAGACTTCTTCACGTCAACAGTCCCGAGTGTGTACAGGAAGCCTCCCGCGCCGTTAGTTGCGGTGTTGGTTAATATGGTCTGGCTGTCGATGACGACATTAGCACTATTCGCGTACAGAGCTCCGCCGTTCTTGTAAGCAGTGTTGCCGGAGAAGGAGAACGACGTGCCGGAGGAAAGCGTAATCGTGTCCGTGCCGCTCGAAGCGATGAAGACCGCGCCTCCGTTGCCAGCAGTTGTGGTGGAAGTTCCGCCGCTGGTCTGGTTGTTCGTGAACGTCGCAGATGACTGGAATGCCTCCGTGAAGTCCGCCGGAGACAGCCCCCACCAGATTGCTCCGCCGTCCCCTAACGTTCCCTTGTCGTTGTTGCCCTTGTTGCCGGTGAAGGTAACAGCACCCTTGAACTCCAGTTCCGTAGTGCCCGAACCAGCGTAAACAGCTCCGCCGTGATCGTTCGCTTCGTTGTTGGTGAAGGTCGCTGCTTCCGCGAAGCTGACAGTGCCACTGCTGATGTAGAGAGCACCGCCCGAGTACGCTGTGTTGAGGGTAGATGCTCCGAAAGAAGCTGTCTTGCTGAAATTCACCGTGCCAGTGCCGATGTTGGCCACTGCTCCGCCGAAGTATGCCTTGTTGCCGTCAAAGGTTGCTGTACCGAGCTCAGACACAGCTGATGTGCTCGAATTGTTGAAGCAGATTGCTCCGCCGAAACCGGTTGACCCGGACGGGGCACTATCATTCTTAGTTGTGCTGAGCTGTGTAGAGGCCGCCGCCGCCCTGTTGTTGGTGAAAGTCAGGGTCGCGTCTTTGTCGGTGATCATTCCTGTGCCGTTCACGCAGATTGCGCCGCCGTTTTCTGTTGCGGTATTGCCGTCGAAGTTCACCGTTCCCGACATGGACAGAGTACAGCCGTCATTAATGTAGACAGCTCCGCCGTTCGTTGCGCTGTTCTTCTTGAAGTTTGCTCCGCCTTCAATGCTGACAGTACTTGATGTTGCCGCGTATATTGCGCCGCCGTTTTCTGTTGCTGAGTTCTCCGAGAAGGTGTAGCTGCCGCTGAATGATGCACTGCCTGTTTCAGTTACGTAAACTGCTCCGCCGTTCTGGGCACTGTTCTTGTTGGTGAAGTTGCAGGACGCAAAAGTAGCTGTGCCTGTGCCGGTTACGTAAACTGCCCCGCCGTTCGTTGCTTCGTTGCCGGTGAAGGTGCAGGACGTGAAAGTCGCACTGCTCCTCCCGGTTACACTGACAGCCCCGCCGTTAGTTGCTTTGTTGCCGGTGAAGGTGCAGTTCGTGAAGGTTGCTGTGCCCGCCCCGCTCAGGCTGATGACTCCGCCGTCTGTTAATTCTTCGCCGGTGTCGTCGTCGTAGCCGGTCAATGTGCAGTTCCTGAAGGTTACGTTCTCAGCAGCGAGAGTACCTGCCGCAAGATTTATTCCGCCGCCCTCGATGTTCAGGCCGGAAAGATTCAGGGTGAAGCCTGACGCATTGATGGCAAATATCTTGCTCACATCGTCCTCGCTACCCTCAAACTTTATTGTCGGTCGTGGGCTGCCCCCCTTGATGGTTACGGACGTAAAGGAATAATCCGCAAAATCAAGAATCTCTTCGACGTTCAATGATGTGGAGAGGGTGATTGTTACTTCGCTGTATTCTTCCTCTGCGCCCGCCGCCGCGTCCAGCGCATCTGCAATTGAGCCGAACTCGTTTTTCTCTTCATCAGGATCGTCCACTATACTGCAGGTAAATCCCCGTGTAGTTGCCGCCTCCGTCGGAAACGATACACCTAGTGCCAGCACCAGTGCCAGCACAAACAAGACCCACTTCCTCATTACTATGAATTTCTCCTTTCACGCTTCATGTACCACAGCACTGCCGCCGCAAACGCAAATATCCCCGCAGACACCGAACTGCATCCGCCGCCACCGCCGCCTTCAGCAGTCCCGCTGTTGTCTCCGCTCGCAGGAGCAGAAGCATCGGGCGAAGTTACGTCGGGATTATTTATGTACTCAGCAGGCGCAATGAAGAACGTCATGTTCCACTTTGTGTCGTCATGCCCGTCGCGAAGGACTATGTACTTGTTCTCCACGCCGCTCGAGCTCGTGTCGGGCACAATCGAGAACTCAGGCTTCTCGCCGTCCCGCGTCCCATTCATGAGCATCGCAATGAACGACACAGTGATTAATCCCCTGTCGTTGTCCGTCGTGATCCTGCCCCTGTCCTCGTCAATGAACACCTTGACCAGATCCATTGCGTCCCGCCTGGTCAGCTCCTGCGTCATGTCCCAAGGGTTGGGCGTGCCATCGTTGTTGTCTACCATCACATACAGGTGGAAGTAGTCGGAGAACATCGAAAGCTGACCGGTTGTCCTCCACTCATCGAGCATGTCGTTCCAGTTCGTACGGCTCTGAATCTGCGTTATCGGTATGTTGAACGTTATGTGAAGCGGCAGCATCCCTTCAACCGACGACGTTCTGAGGTTCGCGGGTATCGTGTGGTCAATCGTGAAGTACTGAAGTGCCTCTGAGGGCATCGCGTCGTGCTTCACCGTACTTGCCGTGAGGTTTGCCGTCGTCGGCGTAGTTACTGTCTTCGTAGAGCCCGTGATTCTCGCGACATTGTCGTAGAAGTTCATGCTAGCTGGCTTGAGCTGGAACGCCGTTACCTCGAACAGGTTGAACCTTCCCTCAGCCGCCGGATAACCGTACGTGCTCCCGAGCCTCTTGCCGAAGATTACCCTGTGGTTCAGCCGGAGGTCATAGACTCCCGTGCCCCTTGCATCGTCGACAGGGAACAGACGGAGCGGCCGCTTGTTGCTCTCGTTGACGTTGTACTGTCTGCGGTAGACGCTCACGAGGCCGGGCGCGATGTGGCTTGCCGGTGCGAGCTGAAACTGTCGCGCAATGTACGTCGTGCCCTGATAGCGCGGAATGTCGAACTTCCAGAAGCTCGGGAAAACCCACGTGTTCAGCGTCCCTCCGTCGTATGCCGCGTACCTTACTGCCGTGTGATTCACAACCTCCGTCGTGAGCAGGTACTCTATGCGCGTGTTGTCGGTGTTGAGGTCATTAACCGGCACGAACACCCACTGTCCGTCGTTGAGGTGGGCATCTCCGCCGTAAGGGTAATTGTCATCAACGCGCCAGTCATCTATCAGGTCATAGGCCGCAATGTTGCCGTTCATGTTCGTCGAATCACGGAGCGTGAGCCTCAGCTCGAGCGGCACGTCAGACGCTGTACCGTAAACAACATTAGAGATGACCATTGGGACGGGCATTCCCTGAGAGGGGGTTGAGTTGGGGTTCTGCTGGAAGTAGAAGTACTGCGCAACCGTGTCGTAGGTCTTACGGCTCGGAGTGTAGCGGGCTATCTCGAAGTGATACTTCCTCCATAGCTGGTCATAATCCCCGCCCGGCCACCCGAGTGCTGTCTTTGTGTCCGTGTAAGGCACTGCGTCCTCGCGAACAAGCGTACTCACCGCGAGGTTGGGTGTCGCTACGTCGAACTGATCGTCCAGAGACGGAACTCTGAAGTTCATGTCGAACTCGCCTTTGTCGTCCGCTACCACAAGAAACATCGTGTTTAGGCTTCTGTCCGTTATCGCTGTCTCTGATTTGCCGCTCAGTACATTGAGGACCGGTGTATCTGAGGTGAGCATGTCGCCTGATACGTCAATGGGATTGGTGTGCGTGTCCCCTATCGTCTCTCCTGCATCGGTGAGCACCATCCACTGATAGCTGACTCCGCTCGGGCCATAAAGGTCATCGAACTTGTAGTCAGAATATCCGGCACTTGCCAGACATGACACAACCGCAAGAGCTGCCAAGACTCCTGCGGTTTTCCTGAAACGTGTCAATTGCATAACCTCCTGCTAAAAATTTTTGCTGCAAATGTATATTTTACCTTTCGCGCCGTCTTCCTGCGCGTCTTCTCTCTGCTCGTTCACTGCGTGTGCTGCTGGCTGCCGTCCGTCTTGCACGTGCCGCGCGCCTGTCTTCCTGCTCCGTTTGTTCTGGCGGGGAAATCTCGGGGGCTTCGTCCTCGCGGTTGAGCTCCTCGTCCGTCGGTACGGGTTTCGGCGGCGGGGCGGGCTTCTTCTTGACGGGCTTCCACATCATGTCCGCGACAATCAGGCTCAAGTACCCCAGAGGGTCAGCAGAAGTGCACTTCGAGAAGCACGCAATGATGTTCCGCGCGTAATCGGAGTACTTCTTCTCCTCTAAGATTATCCCCAGTTCGCTCAAGGCAATGGCGGCCACAGCGTTTGCACTGGGCAGAGAGTTCGCGTCAACAGCTGACTTTATCCGCGCGAAAAGGTGTCTGTCCGTCCCGTCGGTCTGGAACAACCCTCCCAGCTTCTCGTCCCACAGCTTGTCTATCATCTTATCGGCCAAACTTTGGGCGGATTCCTTCCATTCGTCCAGCTGTTTCTCTACTGTGGTGAAGTGTTTTGTTGCCTTGTACAGCTCGACGATTCCCCACAACAAATACGCGTAATCTTCCGCCTGCGCAGGGATATACGCTTTGCCGTCAATCCATACCCTCTGCCACTCTCCGGCTCTGTCGTGAAGATTCTTCTGGATGAACAGCGCGCACCTTTCGGCCAAGTCCTTCCACTCTGACTGCTCAAAGGCTGTTGATGCCCGCGCGAGTGCTCCTATCATGAGGCCGTTCCAGCCCATGAGAATCTTGCTGTCGGTCTTGAGGGGGTTGCGTTTGTCGCGTGCCTCGAGGAGAATCTTGCGGCATTCGTTGAGGCGGATGACGACTTCTTCTGCCTTAACGCCGCTCCTTTCCGCGAGGTCAGTAACTGTCGAGGCCTCGTAAAGTATGTTCTGTCCCATCTGCGAGCCGGCAATTTCGGCCTTGAGGTTTCCGCTAGGAAGCACACCGTACGCCGCGCAGAACATCCCCGCAAACGTCTCGGGAAGTATCCGGCGTATCTCGTCCTCGCTCCACGTGTAGTACCTTCCTTCGCCGTCGTCAGTGTCGCCGTCAACCGATGCCCTGAACGCCTGCGAATAGGCTGTGTCGTCGGCAAAGTACTTCATCGCGCAGAAGATAATGTCCTCCGCGAACATCCTGTGAAACTGGTTCGACGAGACTTCCTCCATCATTGACACCGCAAGAAGCATCAATGCCTGCATGGACAGTTCTTCCTCGAACTTCGGGACTATCCAGCGTTCGTCGGCCGCACTGCGCATGACTCCTCCGCCCAAGTGGTCATGAATGCCTCCTCGCCAGATTCTCCTCAGCGTAACATCAGCCATAGCTTCGGCGTAACTCTTCTCCTTCGCGCTGTCGTCTTTGGCGATGTGTGCGAGGAACAGGAGCTTTGAGGGCTCGGGCATCTTCGGAATGCCTCCCCAGCCGCCCCAGCGAACGTCAAAGATCGAGCGCAGGTCGTTCAGTGCCTCGTAAGCCTTGATCTTGCCGATTCGTCCGCCCTTCTCGCCTCCGAGTTCAGAGAGCCGTGCCGAGAGCTTCTCCGCGAGCTCGCGTTCAGTGCGTCCGACATCACGCCTCTGCATATGCCACAGCCAGCGCATTCGTGGAAGAAGCTCAGTTATGCCGGGAACTTGGCCAGCCGTGCGTTTGGGAAGCCACGTTGCGCAGAAGAACGGTTTTCCCTCAGGTGTCATGAAGACGTTTAGCGGGTAACCTGCACTGCCGTGCTGTAGGCGGCAAGTCTCCATCAGCAGCGCGTCAACATCCGGCCTCTCGAGCGCGTCAACGTAGACAGGGATGCACGAGGAGTTCAGCATTCCTGCGACTTCGCGGTCAGAGAAGCACTCCCTGTTCATGACGTGGCACCAGTGGTCGGAGTACAGCCCCACGCTCACGAACAGCGGCCTGTCCTCGCGCCGGGCCACAGCAAAAGCCTCTTCTCCCCATGAGTGCCACCCCACAGGGTCAGAGGCTCTAGCTCTGAGGCACGGACTGAGCTCCCCAGCGAGGTGGTTTGCAGGGACAAATGGCTTCCTTAGGTCGGCGGCCTGAACCTGCGAAGAATATTCGCCGTAAGCCCGAAGGTCATTCATCAGCCATAGCGACAAGTTCGCCGAGTTCGTCAATGCTCCTCCACGCGCCTAGAAGTGCAAACTCTTCGTGCGAGAAGTTGCCCTTAGTGATGCCTATCGGCCGGACGTTGGCGGCTTCGGCGGTCAGGATGTCGATGTCAGCGTCGCCAATGTACACCGTCTCTGACGCAGGAACATCAAGGTACTTCATGATTTCCTTCAGCATCGCAGGATTCGGCTTGTAGGGCAGGTGTCCAAATGGTTCTTCTGCTCCGGCGATAACGTCAAAGTACTTGTCCAGCCCGGTACGAATCAAGGGAAGGCTCGGCTTCTCCCTGTTGGAGGCAACGGCGAGCTTCACACCCTTTTCACGCAATGCCGTCAATGTCGGCACAGTGTCGGGGAAAGGACGGATGAGCTCGCGCTCCAGCCTCTCGCTCTGCGAACGGTAGAGCTTTATCCACTCGGGACGGTAATCGCCCAGCAGTCCCTCGCAGAACGTCGGGATAGGCGTAGCTATATACTTCATCGTGAGTTCGTGGGAGACTTCAGGCAGGCCTTCATGACGGGCTACGTAGTTGAAGCCTTCCATGATGGCATAGCTGGAGTCTACGATGGTCATATCGTGGTCGAATATCATCAAGCGTATCACTCAGCACATCACCTCCGTAAACTGCTGCCCATGTTCCTGAGCATGTCATTGCGCATCTGTGTCGGACTCTGGGTGTTCGTTACGCCCGGCTGTGCCCAGTAAGAACGTGCCGTCGTCGAAATGCTGCCTATCATGTTCACGCCGAACAGTTCAAGTATCATCTGAAGCCCGAGAAACACCCACACGAATACCCCCAAGAAAGCTATTATCCTGAGGCTTGAGGAGATAGTCCTGTCTGCGCTCTGTTCGAGCCTCCTGACCTCACGCTCTGCTTCAAGGCGTTCTTCTACAGGGAGGTCTTTCTCCATCCTGCGCAGGGTGAATATCCTCCACAGGCTCGCTCCGCCTAGTGCCCACTGCCATAAACCTATCAGGAACACCGTTACCCCCACGAAAGCTAACAGCACCATCATAATGAATCACTTCCTCGATAAATTGTAGTATTGGGTACGTGTGATATTATAGCGAATAACGAAAAAATTAAAGCATTCACACAAAGCAGGTATACCCATCATGATACTAATCATCGCCGGTACAGGTCCTGGAGAAGGCAGGCTTCTGACGCTCTCGGCATTCCAGAGGGCAAAGAGCGCGGATGTTGTTATCGTGCCGCGTTCTCACGGAAACATTCAGGGTCAGGCCGAGAAGGTAATCACAAGACTCTTCCCTGAACAGAAAATCGTGCACATGACTTTTCCGATGACGAGTTCTGCGGGCAGGCGCGACAGAGCTATACTCTCGCAGCTTGAGGTTCTTCGTCCTGAGTGGGAGGCAGCACAGACGGTCTTCTTCCCTGTAATCGGTGATTCTATGCTCTACTCGACGGGAGATTACCTGCTCAGTGCGTGGCGGAAACTTGTCCCGGATATTGAGGTGTCGTTCATTCCTGGAGTGTCTGCTCATTCACTGGCGGCTTCGTGCGCAAAGAGATTCCTTGCGATGAGGGATGAAGTCTTCTCCGTGATTCCCGGCACTGCCGACAGAGAGAAGATACGGCGGGCACTCTCTGTGTGCGACTGTGCGGCAATCTACAAGCCGACGGCGATCCGCGACATCCTCGAGCTCGCTGAAGGTTTCCGTCATGTTGTGCGGGTGGATTATGCGGGTATACCGGGTCTCGAGAAAGTTATCAGGGGCGAGAAAGCTCTTCACGGAATCACAGAATACATGTCGGTGATACTGCTATGGAAGGATTAATCAAGGGCGAACTGTTGATGACGCTTCACATCCTGCTGGGGCTGGCAATCGGCGAGGTGATAATGTATTTCCGTCTTCCTGACCTGCTGATGAGACGCTTTATGCCCTACCTGAAACTTGCGCCGTCGTCGTCGCTGGCAGTTGCGGCATCGTTTGCGTCGTCGAAGGCCGGAGCAGCGTTGCTGTCGTCATCTCTCGCGCAGGGCGAAATCTCCGAGAAGTGCGCTGTGTGGAGCGTGCTGATGCTGTCTCTGCCGTCGTACCTGAGACGCTGGCCGTCAACACTACTGCTGTCCGTCTCGATGGCTGGCACGGCCGGAGGAATCTACGCGCTGGCTATGCTGTTCCTGAGCGTCGGGAGGTTCGTTGTCGCGTACATGTTCGCACGGACTGACGGCGAAACTGTCTCTGCGGACATAAAGCCATCATCTCATAGAGTCCCAATCGTCAAGCGTCTCGTAAAAACATTGCCGTTCGCGTGGGGGTTCTTTGCGCTGTCGTACTCGCTCGTTCCCATGCTCAACAAGTACCTTCAAGGAATGTTCACGGGCTCTCTGGTTGCGGCAAGTGCTGTCGTCCGCGTGAATGCTGCCCTTGCGATGGCGGGCGGGTCTCTGGCGAAGGGAGAACTCACAGTGCCTCAGGCTGTGTTCGCGCTTCTGCTCGGGAGCGGGCTGGGGACTTTCGGGCGGGTGCTGAGGATGAATGCCGGGTACTACTTCGGGTTCTTCCCGCTGAGAACTGCGCGGAAAATGCTGGTGATGAACCTGCTGACTATTGCGCCGTTTATCGCAGTGAGCCTCTTTGCCTCGTACATATGGCTATGCATGAACTGAACATAATCACGGAAAGCACGAAACTTATCGCCATCCTCAAAGACGTTGAGCCTCTGCCCGGCTTTGCGCACAATTTCAACGGAGACAGCGGAACACGGATAATCATCACCGCCAAACTCCAGAATGAGCCTGACCCTTCCGCGAAATATATTCTGTGCTCGCGCGAAGCCCACAAGTTGGAAGCAGAGACGCTCTCGGTGCTCTATGACTTGTGGCCGATGCCGCTTACACGTCCTCTTGCTGTCTTCCTCTTCAGGAACATTCAGGAACGTATCAGGCACGAACTCGAAGACGACAAACGCATAATCGAGATGGCACGTCAGGACTATCTTACGGGGCTTGCGACGAGGTGGTATCTTCAGGACTTCATAGAGAGGAACAGGCACGAGCGCAACATTACGTGCATTTATCTCGACCTCGACAACTTCAAGAGCATAAATGACACATTCGGGCATCAGGCAGGGGACAGGGCATTAGCGGCAACCGCAGAAATGATGCAGAATGAGTTTGCGGATGCTTTTGCGGCTCGAATGGGCGGGGATGAATTTATGCTCGTCCTTCTCGGCAGGAGGGACATCAACGCGACGGCAGAGCGTGTAACCTGCTTCATGTCCCGCTTGCTGAAGTACTACAGCACAACGCAGACGATGCGTGCACTTTCCGTGAGCGCGGGAATCTCGCAGACGAGGCCTGACAGCGACAAGACAATAGACCAGATAATACACGAGGCGGACAGGGCATTATACGAGGCCAAGAAATCCGGCAAATCACAGTGTAAAATATACACTCCCTCAATGGGATAGAAAGAGGCGTTATTATACTTGTCATTACTTCTTAAGGTAGCCTTCGCACTGTTTGCGGGGCTGGCAATGACGCGCGTATTCAAGTACACCGTCGGACAGAAGGGGATAATGTTCCCCGATGTAACTTCATTCCTGATAGCTGGGCTTCTTGTCGGGCCGTACGTTCTCGGGAGCGTGAGTGATTTCGGCTTCGGTTCGTCTGATGAACTTGCGGCTGTCGGAATAATCTCCAACATCGCGCTTGGCTTCATAGCGTTCGACATTGGGAGCGAGTTTGAGCTGAAGAAGCTCGAGGAGATGGGCAAGACCGCAACCTTTATCGGAATCTTTCAGGCTGTTGCGGCTGCGCTTATGGTTGATGCGGCTCTCGTGTTCCTGAGCGTGAAGTTCGGGCTTCTTCCGCTTCCTGCGGCGATAACTCTCGGTGCGATTGCGTCGGCGACTGCTCCTGCGGCAACGTTAATGGTTGTGCGACAGTTCAAGGCGAGCGGGCCGGTAACGGATCTGCTTCTGCCGATTGTTGCACTCGATGATGCGGCGGGTCTGGTGATTTTCGCGGTCTCAATCGGAATCGCTCAGGCGATGCAGGGCGGGACGATTAACGTTATCTCCGTAATCGTGAACCCAATGCTTGAGATTGTGTGCTCGCTGGTTCTCGGTGCGTTGATGGGCTGGGTGCTTACGAAGCTGGAAAGGTACTTCTTCTCCAACACTAACCGTCTCTCGATGACAATCGCCTTCGTGATGATGACGATTGCCCTTGCGTCGCGTGAAGTCTATATCGGACAGGTACGGCTTGCGTGTTCGTCGCTGCTGGTGTGCATGATGCTGGGGACGGTGTTCTGCAATTTGTGCGAGTACTCGGCGGACATTATGCATCGTTCGGAGAGGTGGAGCGCGCCGCTGTACGCAGTGTTCTTCGTGCTGTCGGGCGCGAGGCTGGAACTCTCCGTGCTGAAGAATGCGGGAGTCCTGCTCACCGGGACTGTGTATATTCTCGTGAGGTGTCTGGGCAAATACTGGGGAGCAAGGCTCTCGAGCGACATTATGCACTGCACGCCGAACGTCAGAAAGTACTTGGGGATAACGCTGTTCCCGCAGGCGGGCGTTGCGCTGGGAATGGTTGTGAGTGCGCAGAGTTTGGGTGCGGAGACCGGCGGGCTGATACGCAACATAATTCTGTTCAGCGTGCTGGTGTATGAACTTGTCGGGCCGATGATGACGAGGATGGCACTTACTGCGGCGGGAGAGATTGAGCAGAAGAAGCCGGAACACGTGAACCGTTCGCGTTTTCAGAGTGTATAATAACGGGCAAAATTTCCCCAGAAAGGACAATTGACATAATGCGTCAAAGCACTATAATTTTTTCGGGCTTCGGGCTTCGGGCTTCGGGCGAACTATGTAACTTTTCACGTTGACGACAGCGTCCATTGTGCGCAGGAAGGTGTGTGCAATGGACAATAATCTTTCTCTCACCAGACGTATCCAGCTCAAGGAACTCGAGATACTGAAAGTCTTTCAGGACATCTGCAGGAGGCACGGCCTGAGGTATTTTGCGATTGGCGGGACGTGTCTTGGGGCGGTTCGGCACAAGGGCTTCATCCCGTGGGACGATGATGTGGATATAGGGATGCCGTACGAAGATTACCTGAAGTTTGCTGAAATCGCACAGAAGGAGCTGCCTTCCAATTACGCGCTTTACGGGCACAGACACCCCAGAGCCTTCAAAATTGCCTACGCACTCAGATTACACGACAAGAACACGACGTTTTTCCCTAAGGAATGCTCTCGTGTAAGAGACTACGGCATGGGCATACACATTGACATTCTCGTGATGAATGGTCTCCCAGCAGGAAGGTTCGCGCGTGCAGTACTGTTCGCCAAGCTGAAATGCTACAGGATCATGAATACCTTGATGCGCATGCAGCTTGAGGTGAGCAGGTCTCCGCTCAGAGCTGCCGCAAAAAGATTGCTGTATTTCCTGCTTGCTCCTTTGAGGAAGCTGAAGCCGTACTATTATTTTACGGTGAAGCAGGAAGAACTTCTCAGCAAATACCCTTTCGGCTGTTCCGACAAAATGATGTTCGCATGGAGGGATTTCACGCGCAGCCCCGAAGGTTGGTACAGCATGATTTTCCACTATGACGACTTCAAGGACTCTGTCGAAGTGCCGTTCGAGGATACCACTATTGCTGTGCCCTGCGGCTATGACCGCTATCTCACGATGGACTTCGGAGACTACATGAAGCTTCCGCCGGAAGAAAAGAGAATCAGCGGCGGTGCAAGGTTCAACCTGAACATGATAATAGACTTCGACAAGCCATACACGTACTATCTTGACGAGGCAGGGGCGAAATGATTATCGGCTACACGACAGGAGTCTACGACCTCTTCCACATCGGACACCTCAACCTCCTCAAGAACGCTAAGGGAATGTGCGACCGCCTCGTCGTCGGCGTAACTGTCGACGAACTAGTTACCTACAAGGGCAAGACCGCAATGATACCCTTCGACGACAGGATAGAGATCGTCCGAAGCATCAAGTACGTTGACGCGGCCGTCCCGCAGTACGACATGGACAAGCTCACCGCCTGCAAGAAGCTCGGAGCAGAGATTCTCTTTGTCGGCGACGACTGGTACGGCTCGGACAAGTGGCAGGACTACGAACGCTCCTTCACGGAAGCGGGCATCAGGATAGTGTATTTCCCCTACACGCGCGGAATCTCTTCGACGAAAATCACTCAGGCACTCCGGCACGTCAGGGGCTGGACTAAGGAGGAACAGGACAATGTACATGACTAACGAGGCGATGAGCGAATACCTCATGTATCGCTACGTAATTCACGGGGGGGGGGGTATCCGTTAAATTACAGGATATAGACTTTCCGCGTGTTCCTGTGAGGACGAGTGTTGAGCTTCTCGCTGCTCTGGAACATTTCACGCGTGAAGCCACGAAGGACGGACGCGCTGCCCTTGCCCTCAGCGGAGGAATCGACAGCGCAATACTCGCGCGGTTCATGCCTGAGGGTTCGAGGGCGTACACGTTCAGGTGTGTTGTGCCGGGCGTGAAGGTCATTGACGAGTCCGGGAGGGCGGCAATGATTGCGGACATCTGCGGGCTGAAGCACGAGGTGATTGACATAACGTGGGAGGATGTCGAGGCCGTAACCGATGGGCTGATGAGGCACAAGGGAAGTCCTATGCATTCCATAGAGGCACAGATATACATAGGAGCTATGAGGGCAAAAGCTGAAGGGTTCACGAAGTTCATTCTCGGTGATGCGTCTGATGCTGTTTACGGCGGCTACAACGGCCTGCTCGCGAAAGACTGGCTGTTCGGTGAGTTCGTTGACCGCTACAGCTATGTGATGCCCTACAAGGTTCTGAGAGAGCCGGTGATGAACCTTCAGCCGTTCTGCGAGTTCGAGAGGGACGGGAGAATTGACGCTTACGGCTTCATCGACAAGTATTTCAACATCGAGAGTCTCGGCTCTTACTACAACGCCTGCGGAGCTGCCGGAGTAGAATTTGTTGACCCGTATTCATACACGCGCCTTGATGCTCCGCTCGATTATGCGAGAATCAGAAGCGGCGACACAAAATATCTTGTCCGCGAAGCCTTCAGGAAGCTCTACCCCTCTCTTGACCTCCCCGAGAAAATCCCCATGCCGCGCCCCGTCAATGAATGGTTCAAGGACTGGAGAGGACCTTCACGTCCTGAGTTCTTCCCGCACTGCACGGACAATTTCACTGGCGACCAGAAGTGGATGGTCTGGTGTCTGGAACGTTTCCTGAATCTGTAGGCCTGTCGAGCTTCCTCTTTATCGCATAATAAAAATTAATGCTTGCATAAATGATAGCTATGCCCTATACTATTCACTGTTGAGATTTGAAGCGGCAATAAACCGCAGAAAAGAGAGGTGATGAACAAATGGTGCGATATTATCCGGCAGTCTTCAAGCCGAGCCAGAATGACGGGAACTGCAGCATCTATTTCCCCGATTTGGATCACGAATGCGAGGTCTCCTACAGCAATAGTGATGACCTGAAGAAGTCAGCCTCTGAGGAGCTCGGGTTTGCGCTCTGGATGTGCGAGGACGCTGGACGCAGAATCCCAGCCCCGAAGACCGCAGAGATTGCGGATGTGCCGGAAGGCGCGTACGTCAGCGAGGCAGGCATAGACTACGAGGCGTTCAAGAAAGGCATGTCCGTTAGGGTCATTGACCTGTCAGCGTGAAGAATGTTCATGATGCCCGTCAGTGCGCAGGATGAGGCTTCGTGATAGATACTCCAACACTGAAAGGAGGTGAGCTTTATGCCCGCAACCGTAACGACAAGCAAGATCCGCGTCAACGTCAAGCTGAACAACGGCACGACCGCGACAGGTGCGACAAAGACGGTAAGCGTATCTCTTGGCAACCTCAACAAGGATGCCTTCGACGCAGACAAAGCAATCAGCATCGTCAGCCTGCTTTCGCCTGTCCTCGACAAGAGCATCGTAACCGTTGAGAAGGTCGAGACATCGACTGTCAGCCAGTAAGTGTTTTCCGGCATTAATGAGAGGAGGTGAAACATAATGAGCGCAAAATTAGTGATGACCTTTGCAGGGTCTGACGGCAACGTAACCATGTCCTACGGCTACGCGAAGGAGAGTGCGACGACTAATCAGGTCAAGAGCCTGATGAACGGGCTGATCACCAACGGCAGCATCTTCGCCAACCCGCCCTTAACGATGAAGAGTGCCAAGATGGTAATCACCAACACGGATGAGTACGATCTCAGCGATTAACCCAACCTAGCATCTATCCCTCTGGTTCACGGCCGGAGGGATTTTTTCATGCACATATTACCACGCTAGCCCGAAAACGGCCAAGTAACCCTGAAGACTTCTTCAGTCCTGAAACGTTCAGCAAGGTACGCGAAAATCTCCGGGCCGAACACCAGCACTGCAAAGCATCCCACCGCAAGAAACGGCACTAACGGCATCGCGTCGCCCCTGCCCCACTTCACGCGTCCGAGCAGGAGGAGAATCACTGCCCAGACACCGCCCGCCATTATTCCCGCGTAGAACGCAAACAGCGTAAACCGCAAGCCCAGCACTGCCCCCATTCCTCCCATGAAGACAGCATCTCCCCAGCCCATTCCGCCCCGCGACAGGAAGATTATCACCGCGAAAACTCCCCAGCCGACAAGTGCGCCTTCAACGCCGTCGAGGACTGCCCACTTTCCGCCAGCGAAACGAATCAGCAGGCCAAGTACTCCCGGCACTAACGCGAACACGTCCAGAACTTCGCCGCTCTCAATGTCGGTCAGAGAGTTCACGACCAGCCCGCACGAACCTGCTGCCGCGAGAGCACATGCCCACGACATCCCCCAGCGCGCAGTTACAGCCACAGCCATAGCCGCGCAGACCAGCTCAACAATGACGTACCTCACGGAGATTCTCGCTCCGCAGTGCCGGCATCGTCCGCGAAGAACAAGCCACGATATTACGGGGATAAGTTCAGGTGCTCCCAAGACATGACCGCAGGACTCACAGGCCGAACGCTCATTCCCCCACCACGAACGCCCCTGAAGCGAACGGTGTGCCGCTACGTTCAGGAACGAGCCCATACACGCACCGAGAAGCCCCGCAGTAATGAGGTGCTGAATCATCTCCTGCGCACCGTCCTCATTCCGTCGTCCCGGTCATGGCCGCGCGCGTATATATCTCCGCCGTAAGTCGTCAGCTTGCTCTTGCTCATTCGCTCAAGCTCTGTGGTGAAAGCCTGCGCAAGCCTGCTCCTCTCAGTCTCGCGTGTGCCGTAAAGCCCTAAATCACGCTCGATGTACCCCAAGTCAACAAGTGCCTGAATGTCCGCCAAGTCCGCACCTACTCCTTCAGCGAGCTTGTAGATGTCGAACCTCTCTTCCTCGTGGTCTCTCATGTATTCGTGAACAGAACCGTAAAGGTCTCCGAGCCTCCGCAAGCATCTCGGGCAGACCCTGTCCCGTCCTCCTTCAGTGTATATCCGTCCGCACAGCCTGCACTGCAGCAACGGCATTAATCATCACTCCTCCTGCTGTAAATTTTTCCGCCGTACATCGCCATTTTCCTCTCTTCTGCCATGCGTGCCATAGCACTCTCGAACCTGCCTGCGAGCTGGCGGCGTTCAGAGACTTTGTCGCTCCAAGTCTGCATGTCGCGTTCAAGATAGCCGAAGCTGAACAGCAAGTCCATGTCCTCAAGGCTCGTCTGTGTCTCCTCTGCGAGGTGTTCCGGCTCGAAGATGACCTCGTTCTTGTGGCGGCGGATGTACTCATGAACGCGGGAGTATACTTCCTCAAGCCTCACGGAGCACTTGGGACACAATCCCCTTCTGCCAGGCACTGAGTAGGGGTCAAAAAGTTTCCCGCAAAGTTTGCACCTAGACAGCGAATGCAAATATAATCACCCCTAATCTATGAAGTTGAGGAGAAAACAATGACGCTTAATATTATTGTCGGATTCCTGCGAATTATACCCCACAGGACTGCTCTTGCGCTCGGGCGGTTTATCGGCAGGCTGCTGAGGCTCGTCCTCTGGAAGAAGACTGACCGTGCAGAAGCCCGGTGTGTTGCGGCACTTGGTGTCGGCGTAACAACTGCGCGGGAGATTATTCGGGGCTCGTTCATGAATCTCGGGATGTCGGCGGTGGAGTTCGTGAGGTTTCCGCTGATGAAGGAACGTGTTGACGAGTACATAGACTTTCCTGAAGAGAGCCAGAGGCTTCTGCGCTCGGCATTGTCGCGCGGAAATGGAGCGATACTCATGACCAGCCACATGGCGAACTGGGAGCTCGCGGCAATGCGGGTGATTCACGCGGGGTTTGAGCTTCACGCGGTCTACACGCCCCAGAAGAACGACGGCGGAGCTGAGAGCATGATTGCGGACATACGCACTAACACCGTCGGAATGTACATCATCGACAACCACAAGGGCATACGAGAGATTTTCCGCGTGCTTAAGGCCGGAGGAGTCGTCGTGATAATGCAGGACTTAGACGCTCGCAAGGACGGAGTGAGAACGGACTTTCTGCGGCTTCCTGCGAGCACTCATGACGGCATCGTCAAGCTGTGGCAGAAGTTCGGCTGTCCCATCGTAGCGACACACTACGTCAGGGACAAGGACAACCCCGCACACCACATCGTAGAGATGACGGAGATACTCAGCGACAGGGAAGGATTTTCGCTCGATACGTGCGACGAGGTCATTGGCGGCTGGATTCGTGAGAGGCCGGAGCTGTGGTTATGGCTGATGGACAGATGGGAATACACGCTCGGGAAAAACGTGTAGTGCTCGGCCTTGACCCTGGCAGGGACAAGACGGGATTTGCTTTCGTTGACGAGGACGGAGGGCTTTTAGCGTCAGGGATTTTTCCGACGAATGAGCAGGAGAGGTTCTTCGAGAAAATCTTGGCCGGATACGACGGACTTGCTGAGAGCCGTATAATCTTCGTTGCAGTCGGCGACGGAACGCATAGCAAGGAGTTCACGGAACGTGTGAGGGCTGCTCTGCCGTATGAGATTATGACGGTCGACGAGAGGAACAGCACGCTTGAGGCACGAAGCCTGTACTGGAAGGTTCACACGCCGTCAATCTGGGTGAGACTGCTGCCCGAAGGAATGCGAGTTCCGGGCGGAGCAATAGATGATATGGCGGCATGGGCAATAGCTTTGAGGGGGCTGAAAAAATATAGAGATATACGCCGGAATAGGCTATAATATTACCCGATTTCACACAAGCATGAACATAATTTCACATGGAGGGAGATTGTATTAATGGCCGGTATGGATAAACTTGTCGCCCTAGTGAATAGTTTTGCGTCGGCAGTGCTGTCCGTAGGGCGGGAGGTAGGGCTGAATATCACCCTCAACAAGTCGAAAGTCTCGCAGGGTATCAAAGTAGACAATATCTGCACGACAGCCCTCATAGGCGTTGTGGGAGTGGGCTCGCGCGGGACAGTGAACATAATGCTGAACAAAGACGGCTTCGAGAACATCATCTCCGCGATGTCCGGCGGAATGATAGCTCCCGTTTTGGGCGAGGATGTCTCGATGAGCGTAATCGGAGAGCTGTCCAACATGATCGGAGGCCGTGCACTAGTACAGAGCGCGCTGGGAACAGTCGACGTAACACCTCCTCAGCTGATAATCGGCGAGAACATCAAGAACGTTACGAGCGAGGATAACGGAATGAGGAGCTTCACGCTGCCGTTCGAGCTTCAGCCTTCAGGGGGGCTGTACTTGGTGCTGTCGTTCAAGATCGACTAGCTTTCAGCAAATTCATTCACGCATACGAAATCAATGACGGTTCTGGTCTGAATGGGCCGGAGCCGTTTTTCATTAAGGGAGAGGAATATCATCATGAAGAAGTTTCTGTGTGCGGTAATTGCCGCGTTCATGCTGGCTCTGAGCCCTTTTTCGGGAGAAGCCGGCGTTGTGCTGGTGTTGTCGGGCGGCGGCACAAAAGGTTTCGCACATCTGGGGGTCATCGAGAGCTTAGAGCTCAACGGAGTGCCCATTGTCGGCATCGTAGGCACGAGCATGGGTGCGCTCATGGGAGCACTCAGGGCTTCCGGGTACAGTGCTCAGGACATGCACCGAATCCTGAAGGAGTTAGACCTCCCGAGCCTCCTCAGCGAGAACACCGGGCCGATGTTCGTCTTCACGGGCAACGACCGCCGGGCCAAGACAAGCACGATTCCTGCCCTGACGTGGAAGAAGCAGGACGGCCAGCGCGGGCCGAAGGGACTGCTCACGGGCGACAAGCTCTACGAGTACTTTTCTCAGCTCATGAGGCACGTAACAGAGACAGACTTCTACCATCTGCCTATACCTTATGCCGCAGTAGCAACGGACATAGAGACCGGCGAAAAAGTTGTCCTGAAGAGCGGAAACCTCGCGGCCGCAATGAGAGCTTCAATGTCGATACCGATGCTGTTCGAGCCGTGGGTCATTGACGGGCACGTTCTGATTGACGGCGGAGTGGTCTCAAACCTCCCGGTGTACACTGCGCGCGAGATGTTTCCCGGCATTCCGATAGTGGCGGTGGACATCTCGGACGTGATGCTCAACGGCGTAAATTCCTACATGGACGTTGTGAACCAGGCACTGACAATCCTCATGAGGCGGACGACGGACGAGGAAGGTGCTGCGGCAGACATTCTCCTGAAGCCGAACGTTGCAGGGCTCGGAATGCTCGACACTGATGACCCGGAAAAGATCATCGCACTCGGAGCTGATGCGGCGATGGAGAAGATCGACGAGATAAAGGCACTCTCGGAGCAGGGCCCGGCACTGTTCACGCTTCAGGAAGAACGCGAGCTCAGCGACGTAATCGGCGACATCGAGGTTCACGGACTTCCGCCGAAGCTGGAAGAGATGGTGCGCAGAAGGATGCTGCGTCTTGTGGGCAGGAAGGCGGACAACGAAGAGATTGACGACATCATGACGAAACTGTCAGAGGCTTCAGGCATTGAGCTTGCTGACTACCAGCTCGGCCGCACAGAGAAGGGCGATGTGCTCGTCCGTGTTGACGTTAGGCAGTCGCCGGAGCTGAAGATAGGGATTTCCGGCTACACAACGAACCTTCACCCGAACAGATGGATGTACGTTAAGGGCGAAGCAAGAGGCATGTTCTCGGAGTACGACTCGCTCGTGGGAGTCGCGAAGATAGGCGACCAGTGGGGAATAGACCTGACCTACCAGACAGCCCCCCAGCCTATGGACGCGTGGCAGTTCACTCTGAGTGCGCAGAACTGGAAGCCCGCAGGCGACGACAAGCTCCGCAACTGGGACAGGTACGCCGCGGGAGTGAGCAAGTTATTCACGTGGGGAGATGTCAATGTCGGGATAGGCTACGCGTACGAGCACATCGAGGGCGACGCTGTCTCCGGCAACGACGACACGGACTCCGCCGGACCGACGTTCTTGGCCGAGTACGACACGCTTGATGTCCCGTCAGACCCGATGCACGGCCATGCGTGGAAGATAAATGCTTGGTGGCCGGACTTCGACGAGATTGTGTACCGGCTGAGCTACTTCAAGCCCCTCGACGTGTCGAGCCTGTGGAGGACGTATTTCCGCGCCGGTTTTGCGGAAGGCGACATGAACCGCAGAAGCCACGCGGTATATCTCGGAGCGGCTGAGGAGCTGTACTCCGTCGCACGCAACCCCATCGAGGCCGAACGCATGTTCTGGACGAATATAGCTCTTAGGCGCATCATCAACCGCACGGCAATGGGAGTCATCGCTGGAGAGCTTTTCGCGAGCTGGGGTTACGCGATGGACAAGGAATGGCACAAGGTAGACGCTCCGTGGGAGATAGGGCTTGCGGTGAACTTCCCGAACAACTTCGTGGATATGAAGTTTGCGGTGATGTACGGCTCGGAGGAGTTCAAGGCAGGGTTCTTCATCGGAGTGCCGGTGTGGGATCACTTCCCGTTACCGTAAAACATAAAGGAGGATAAATAGAAATTGGCACGCAACATAACACCGAGAAAAGAGAATTATTCACAGTGGTATCTTGACGTAATCAAGGCCGCTGAAATGGCAGACTATGCCCCCGTGCGCGGCTGTATGGTAATCCGTCCGACAGGCTACGCAATCTGGGAGAGCGTACAGGCGAAATTCGACGCTGCCTTCAAGAAGACCGGGCACGTCAACGCATACTTTCCGCTGTTAATCCCCTATTCGTTCCTGCAGAAGGAAGCCGAGCACGTAGAGGGTTTTGCTCCCGAATGCGCGACAGTTACCCACGCAGGGGGCGAGGAGCTCGAAGAACCTTACGCTGTCCGTCCGACTTCGGAGACGGTGATAGGGTACATGTACAGCAAGTGGGTTCAGTCGTGGAGAGACCTTCCCGTCCTGATTAACCAATGGGCAAACGTTATGCGCTGGGAGAAGCGTCCGCGACTGTTCCTGCGAACGTCAGAATTTCTCTGGCAGGAAGGCCACACAGCACACGAGACCGAGCAGGAAGCCCGCGAAGAGACCATGAGGATGCTCGAGGTCTACAGAACCATAATAGAGAACGAGTTAGCTATCCCCGTAATAGCCGGAGAAAAGACGGCAGGTGAGAGATTTCCCGGAGCTGATGACACGTACACCTGCGAAGCAATGATGAGCGATGCTCGCGCACTTCAGGCAGGAACAAGCCACTTCTTAGGGCAGAACTTCGCTAAGGCGTTCAAGATTCAGTATCAGGACAGGGAAGGCAAGCTGTCTTACTGCTGGACGACGAGCTGGGGAGTGTCGACGAGGTTAATCGGTGCGCTAATCATGGTGCATTCCGATGACGACGGCCTGATAATCCCGCCCAGAATTGCCCCCGTGAAGGCCGTAATCCTTCCCATCTCGAAGGATGAAGCCATCGCAGAGAATGACATACTCCCGAAGGCTAAAGAGCTGTCCGCGCGTCTTGATGACGAACTCGGCGGAATGTTCACGCGCGTAGATACTGACTTCCACATGAGGCCCGCAGACAGGTTCTTCACGCACCTGCAGAAGGGTGTGCCTCTGAGGCTCGAGCTCGGCGAGAAGGACATCAAGGCCGGAACAGTACGCGTTGTGCGCAGGGACACCGGCGAGAAGATGGACGTTGCGAACGACGCAGTGATACCGACGGTGAAGAAGCTGCTTGAGGACATTCAGGCTAACATGTTCAAGCGCGCAAAGGATTTCCGCGAGGCCAACACTCACGACGCGTCGAGCTACGACGAGTTCAAGGCGATAATTGCGGAGAAGGGCGGTTTCGTGCGGGCATACTTCGGCGGGACTCCTGAGGACGAGGTCAGGATTCGCGAGGAGACCGGCGCAACACCGAGATGCATACTTCCCGGCGGAAGCACCGGCAAATGCATCATCACCGGCCAAGAAGACGCTAGGCTGACGGTCTTCGCGAAGGCGTATTAGTTCATGGCGGAGAAACTTGAAGCTGACGTAGTCTTCTCGTGCGGCGAGGATAATTACCTGCCTGATGCTGATGTGTGGCTGGTGATTGACGTTCTGAGAGCTACAACCGTAATAGCCCGCTGGTTCGAACTCGGCGGGACGGAGCTTTACCCCGTGAAGACTCCTGACGATGCGCGGTCGCTCGTTCAGGAACTAAGGGGACGCGGCTCTTCCCCATTGCTGATGGGTGAGGTCAACGGACTTCCGCCTGAGGGCTTCGACTTGGGCAACTCTCCGACAGAATTAAGCTACGAGCTGGTTCAGGAGCATTATTGCGGGGTCATGTCCACGACGAACGGCACTGTAGCCCTGACGCAGGCGGCATCGAGCGGAGCTGATGTCCTGGCGGTGTGCCTGAGGAATTACGCGGCGTGTCTGGATTACGCACTTACGCAGGGCAAACGCATCGGGCTTCTGTGTTCGGGCAGGAAGAGGCGGCCTTCTTGGGAGGACACTCTCTGCGCGGGGGCAATCCTCGAGGAGCTTAACGCTAAGGGGGAAGCCTTCATGACTGACAGCGCAAAGATGGCACTTACTCTCTGGCAGAACAGAGGAAGTAACCTCACCGAGTGTGTGAAGAAGTCCAATCACGCGCAGTACCTCGAGCAGATAGGCTTCACTGAAGACATAGCGTTTTGCTGTGAATGCGACACGTCAACCGTCGTTCCCATGCTCGTAACCGAAGAGGGCAGGAACATTCTGCGGAGCGTCGCCGGAAGTGCACGGCCTTACCCGCGCGCGCGCGATGTCATTGCGCCGGAAGCAAGGATTACGCCGCCGGAAACTCTGAAGAGGGCTGACCCGTTCGAGGAGCTATTGAGTTACACAAGGAAGAAGTGAGAGATTATGAAGACGTTATACCTTGACTGTTTCGCAGGGATTGCCGGAGATATGTTTATCGGTGCAATGCTCAATCTTGTGCCGGACACTGGGATTCTTGCTGAGGGCATAGGGAAGATTACAGCACTTGACCCGTCAGAGTACGAGCTTGTTATAGAGCGCACCACCAAGAACGGCATAGCGGGGATAAACTTTGACGTTCACCTTGAGCATGAACATCATCATCATGAGCACGAGGAGCACGAGCACCATCATCACCATTACCGGCACTTAGCGGACATCGAGTCGATGATAGTATCAAGCACTCTGCCCGAGCGCGTGAAAGTTGCATCGCTGCGTGCGTTCTCGGTTCTCGCGGAGGCAGAAGCTCATGTTCACGGCACGACTCCCGACAAGATACATTTTCACGAGGTCGGAGCTGTGGACTCGATAATCGACATTGTCGGCTCGTTCATCCTCATTGATGCGCTGGGCTGGCCAAGAGTTTTATCGTCGCCCGTGAATGTCGGCTCGGGCACGGTAGAGTGTGCGCACGGAATCCTTCCCGTCCCTGCTCCGGCGACAGAGCACCTGCTTCACGGCATCCCCGTGTACTCTGCGGGCTCGCCGATGGAACGCACTACACCGACGGGCGCGCTCCTCGTGAAGACTCTTGCGTCGGGGTTCAGCGCGCTTCCTGCGGGGAAGATTCTTGCGTCTGGCTTCGGGCTCGGGAACAGGGAGACTCCTGATATGCCGAATGCTCTGCGTGTGCTGATGATTGACACTAAGAGCGAGTACGAGTCAGAAGGGCTTATTCATGAGCGCATAACACTTCTTGAGTGCAACATTGACGACATGAACCCGCAGGACTATGAGCCGGTGATAGAGAAGCTGTTTTCGGCGGGAGGGCTTGACGTTTGGACGGAGAACATCGCAATGAAGAAGGCACGTCCCGGAGTGAAGCTGTGCTGCCTGTGCAGGAACGACGACGCGGCGAAGCTGGCACGGCTTATCCTTGAGCACACGACTTCACAGGGCGTGAGGCTGAGGGACTTTGACCGTATACGCCTGAAGTGGAAGCTCGAGGAGGTCAGCACGAGTCTGGGGAAGATTCACGTGAAGACGACGGAGCTTGACGGGGAAACATTGCGGCAGATCCCGGAATACGAGGACTTGAAGGCACTTGCTCTCAAGCACGGAATACCGGTTTACGAAGCAAGAAATCTTATTGTGAGGGAGATAGTATGACACAAAACGACATTGCTGCTGTTGTCGTAACGTACAACCGCTGCGAGCTTCTCAGGAAGAACATAGAATGCCTCCTGAATCAGAAGGGTACTCAGTGTGATATATACGTCATCGACAACGCAAGCACCGACCAGACGCAGGACATGGTCAGGTCATTCACGGACAGCCGGGTACACTACTTCAACACCGGCGGAAATCTCGGAGGCGCAGGAGGCTTTGAGTGGGGAATGCGCCAGGCCGCAGAGGACGGATACCGCCTTTTGTGGCTGATGGATGATGACACTCTGCCTTCACCTTCGGCACTGCACGAACTCATTGAAGCGGGCGCGAAGCTCGGGGATAACTGGGGAGCTCTATCATCAGCGGCGTACTGGGTCGACAATTCCGTGTGCAACATGAACAGGCAGAAGCCCACGCTGTTTTCGCACGTAAAGGACTCTGACATCATGAACAGGGAGCTCATCCCCGTCATTCAGGCATCGTTCGTATCGCTGCTCCTGAAGTCCGAAGCAGTCCGCGAGATAGGGCTACCCTACGGGGAATACTTCATCTGGACAGATGATCTCGAGTACACTCTGAGGCTGTCGCAGCATCACAAGATCTACGTTGTGCCGAAAAGTTCTGTTGTTCACGCAATGAAGGACAACAGACGGCCAAACTTTGCCGTTGATGCTCCTGACCGCCTCGCAAGGTACAGGTATCTTTACCGCAACGATGTTCACTGCTACAGCCAATACGGCCTTCAAGGCTGGATATACCTCGCTGTGAAATTCACGTACACTGCTCTGAACGTCCTTCTTCACTCGAAGGGTCATAAGCTGGAGAAACTTGGAGTGCTGGTCAACGGCTTCAAGGAAGGCTTCTCGTTCAGGCCGGAACTACGTAGAATTACCGACGGGGGGGGGGGACAGCAAAATAACTTTCTTGTTGTTGCTGTCGTCTGTGTTTACCGTCTTCATGATTCTTGCAATGAAGAACTGGAGGCGGCGGCATGAGGAAGATAGCAGCAGTCGTCGTTACTTACAATCGCTGTGAGTTACTGAGACGCAACATTGAGTGTCTCCTCAACCAGAAGAACGCGGAATGCGACATCTACATAATCGACAACGCCAGTACTGACTCTACGCATGAGGTAGTGCTGGCGTTTCATGATGAGCGGGTACATTACTTCAACACCGGGAGCAATCTGGGCTGTTCCGGCGGTTTCGTGTACGGCCTGACGAGAGTCCTGAATGAGGATTACCAGTTCATCTGGATGATGGACGATGACACGTTGCCGTCGGACACCGCGTTATCACAGTTCCTTGATGCCGACGAAAAACTGAACGGAGACTGGGGAGCGTTCTCATCTGCCGCATACTGGCTGGACGGTTCTGTGGACAACATGGCACGGCAGAAGACAGGGCTGTTCCACAGAGTAAGCGACAAAGCCGTGAAATCAGGTGAGTTTGTCCGGCTTCAGGCCTGTACGTTCGTGTCTCTGCTGGTCAAGGCTGAAGTTATGCGTGATGTCGGCCTTCCCATAGCAGAATACTTCATCTGGACGGACGATCTGGAATACACCGGCAGGATTTCGCGGAAGTACAAGCTGTGGCTCGTAACCCCGAGCAAAGTTACCCACGCCCGACAGGAGAACATGCGCGTGAATTTTGCGCTGGACAGTTCGGACAGGATAAGCCGGTACAAGTACATTTACCGCAACGACGTTCATTGTTATCGTCAGTACGGGTTCAAGGGTTGGGTATACCTCGCCGTGAAGTTCGCCTACACTGCGCTGAATATTCTGCTGCACTCCAAAGGCCAGAAACTTGCGAAACTCGGCGTGCTCATCAACGGCTACAGAGAAGGCTTCTCGTTCCATCCTGAGGTACGTAGAATTACGGACGGGGGGGGGGGACAGCAAAATAACCTGCTAGTTGTTGCTGTCGTCCGTGTTTACCGTCTTCATGATTCTTGCGGTGAAGAACTGGGGGCGGCAGCATGATGGACACAGCCGCAGTAGTTGTTACCTACAACAGGAGCGAACTCCTGAGGAAGAATATCCTGTGCCTCCTGAACCAGAAGGACGCGCAGTGTGATATCTACGTCATAGACAACGCCAGTACTGACTCCACCCGCGAGATCGTGCTGGCGTTTAATGATGCGCGCATACACTATTTCAACACGGGCAGTAATCTCGGCGGAGCGGGCGGCTTCGAATGGGGGATACGGCAAGCCGTAGAAGACGGTTACAGCTTCGTCTGGGTTATGGACGACGATACTTTTCCTGAGAGCAGAGCCCTCGACGAACTGATGCAGGCTTCCCTAAACCTCATCGGAAAGTGGGGGGCGTTATCCTCCGCCGTGTACTGGACGGACGGTTCTATGTGCAGGGCTAACAGGCAGAAGAAGACGCTGTTCCGCTTTGTGAGCGACAAAGAGCTTGAACGCGGAGAACCTGTGCGCGTGAAGATGGCATCCTTTGTCTCCCTCCTCGTCAAAGCCGACGTGATCCGTGAACTTGGCCTCCCTTACGGCGAATACTTCATCTGGACCGACGACTACGAATACACCGGCAGAATCTCGCGGCACTATGATGTCTACGTTGTCCCCAAGAGCGTCGTAGTCCACGCCATGAAGAGCAATGCCAAGATCAACCTCGCCTCCGAGAACACCGACCGCATCAGCCGTTACAGGTACGTCTACAGGAACGATGTCCACTGCTACCGCCAGTACGGACTGAAAGGCTGGCTCTACCTGCTCGCGAAGTTCTCCTACACCGTCCTTGACGTTCTCTTTCACGCAAAGAATGACAGGCTCGGAAGGCTCAAGATAGTCTTCAGGGGCTTCATCGACGGTTTGTCGTTCAATCCTGTACGTAAAACTACGCACGGGGGGGGGGGGGCACAGGAATAACGTTGTAGTTGTTGTCCGTGTAAGGTTCCGTGTTGAGCAGGCCTGCCGCTCGTATGTTGAGGAGGCAGCAGCATGAAGAACAAAGTTCGTGTTCTGTCTCCCTCGATGAAGGAAGTACAGGAAGACTGCACCAAGTGGGCAGCGGAAATCGCACAGAGTTTCAGGCCGGACATCGTGGTCTTCATCGCAAAGAGCGGCTTCTTGTTCGCCGAACCCATAGCGCAGTACTTCGGGTGTACTATGGCTGATGTTACGGTGAAGAGGCCGGGCGACAAGGCGAGAGACAGCCTCAAGAAGATCTTTCGCTTTGTCCCGAAATTCGTCTGGTCTGCGTATGTCCGCATGAGTCTGGGTTATAACGACAAGCACACGGAGAGATTATTTATTCCTGGCAGAAAATTTCAGGCGATAAATCTCGCTGACTACAGGAATATCCTGCTGGTTGACGACTCTGCGGACACGGGCTCGAGCATCATCAAGGCCGTCGATGAACTCAGGAAGTTTGCGCCGGACAGCGTGATAAAGACATGCTGCTACTGCGTTATTTCGCTGAGTATGAAGCGTGTGCGTGTGGACTACTTCAGGCATATGGACACGGTAATATTCACCGGGACATCGAGATATTCGGAGGAGTACCCCGAGTTTCTGCGCCGTCTCAAAGAATGGGAGAGTATGGATTGAACGTCTATCTGGTATGATTATCCGGCAATGCGCATAAATTCTCAGCATGTAAGGGTGATTCATTCATGTGGAACAAGAAAACAGCAGGAACATTGATATTGTCTCTTGCTTTCCTGACGTCGGATTCAATAAACGGAGTTGCGCTGCCGTGGTACACCTGTTCGATTGCGACCGGCTTTGTCGTGTTCGCAGGCAGCAGGTACAGGTACAGTCGAGGCTTCATCAAGGCGATGAAGAAGGTCTTACTGATCGTGTTGCTGCCATACTTTGCGGCAACTGCGTATACGTTGTTCAGTGTTCTTACTTACGGGGGGGGGGGCACTTACTCTCTGACGATGCTCCGGGCAGTATCCAGCGCAGTCCAGGCTTCATACAGAGTTGTTCTTGCCGCTGTGATACTGCTGATGTTCCGGGAAGAATGCGTTGACGTTATCGGTAGGGCGATGATTCTGTGCTATGCCTACTCGCTGGTTATTGCCCTGCATGGTATAGGAGCAGGAGGAGTTGTGACTTACATGCTGAACCCTCAGAAGTGGATCATACCCGTTACAGCGAACTCCAGGGGCGGGATCAATTACCTTGAACGTCATGATCTGGGAGCCGCCGTAGGGATGGTGATACTGTACAAGCTGTTCCTTCAGGACAAGGACAAGCATACCCCGATTGAGACGTTCCTGCTGTTCTTTGTGATGTGGGGCTGCAACAAGAGGATTGAGATGCTGGCGTTTATTGTTGCGGCATTTTTCGGACTGCTGGCGAATAAGTTCCGGCGAATCAGAAATCTCTTCATGAACTTCGTGATGGTTTCGGTGCTGGCGTGCTGCTTTACGTATATTGTGCTCGTACTCGGCGGAGGGCTGTATGTTCTCGCCGCAAAGCTGGGGCTGGATATTTCAGGACGTGTAGGTCTGTTCCGCTCGGTGAGCAGATTTTACGAGCTGTCCTTGACGTACATGGGGCGCGGATTCGGCTTCACGAACAAGTTCCTTACACTGACAGCGAACACACAGGAGGGATGGGCACTGGGCAACGCGTGGATGGCCGGAATGCACAATGACATTGCCGTAACGTACATAGACTTGGGAACGCCGGGAAGTTTTCTCTGGTTCGCGCATTTCCTGCTGATAATCCCTTGGTACTTCAGGAAGCACTTCGGGAATCACGCTAAATACGTGTACTGGCTGATGACTGTGTTCGCCTACGTTTCGTACACGATGGACAACACGATGTTCTACTTTATGTTTCAGCTCACGATGAGCGTTATAGTCCTGCAAGGCTGCTGGAAATCCGTGAACGATTCCGCCAGCCATCGCAAAATGAAAGGAGGTATTGTGCATGAGCTTCAAAGCATCGGCACGAAGGATGCTCTCACGTCTGCTGGGACGTAGCATCGACAAGGCTCTGCGTTATGTGGAAAGGTGTTCTGTCGTGTCATTCGACATCTTCGACACGCTTATACTGCGCAGGTGTTCTCCCCGTGATGTGTTCAGCATTGCAGAGAAGAAGTACAACGCACAGCACGGAGACACTCTCTGCACCTTCCGGCACGACAGGGTGAATGCCGAACTCCGCGCACGGTCAAAGAGTACCCGCGAGGACATAACACTCGGGGAGATTTACCGTGAACTTGCGGATGTTTACGGTACGGAGAAAGCCGGTGAGCTGAAGGCTATGGAGCTTGAGGCAGAGTTTGAGGCCGTCTATCCCAACGATGAACTCAGGGAGTTTTACGGTCTTGTTCGTGAACAGGGCAGGCGAGTCGTCATAACATCGGACATGTACCTGCCCGGCAACACTATAGCCGGGATGCTCGGGAGGTGCGGCTATGATGGGTATGACAGGCTCTATGTGTCGTCTGACTTCGGGCTGTCGAAAAGGAAGGGCGGGCTGTTCAGGTTCATGCTCTGGGAGAGCGGGGTAAAGGCCTCAGAGATTGTGCACATCGGAGATAACCTGCTCTCTGACTATCTCGCGCCGAAAAAATACGGCATCAGAGGATTCTTGTACGGAGGCAGTTCGTCCTTAAAGGAGCAGGGTATATAATTCAACCTAAAACGTGAACAAGGAGAATCCGCAAGATAAAATGACAAAGCTGTTCGTTACTCTGCTGCTGGCAGTAAATTTTTCTGCACAATTCATATTCAGGCACATAGCGGGTGTGGAGAAAATCCCGCTTTTTGATGTCGCGACGACACTTCCGATTATACTTATGCTCTTGCCTGCTGCATTCAAGAAAGGCTATGCGGCGATACGCAAAAAGTTTGAGTTCGTAATTGTGCTGTCCCTGATTCCTTACCTGCTGGCTTACGCCTATACCTTCTTCCTCATCGCTTTGATGTATGCGCAATCCAATACAATTAATTTATATCAAGCTGCGAGATTCCCGATCAAAGCCGTGTACTACATCGTTTTGGCGGGAATACTGCTTCTCCGTTTCCGTGAACAGGCACTGGAGATGTTCTGCGAGGCTGTCATCATGTCCTATGCTGTCAATATAATGTACGGATTTGCTAAGATAGGAGTCGGGGGTGTGCTTCAGTACCTTGCGACGATGGCATATGTTATCGGCACGGGCTTCAACACGTACTTCGAGATGCACGACTTGGGGCTGAGCGTCGAGCTGCTGATAATTTACCAGCTTTTCATGCGGGAGAAGACGCAGTGGCTGACGACAAGTCTCCTTGCACTGGTGATGGTGTTCTGCTACAAACGTATAGCCATATTCGCGATGATAGTTACGATGATCTTTTACGTGTTTATCCGCCGCAAAGGTGTATTCACGAGGGATGTCAAGGTATACGGCACATTCATAGCGATACTTGCGGCCTGCTTCATCTACACGTGGTTCATAGCATCGGACGTAATACTCGAGCTTGCGGCGAGGTACGGCTTCGACTTCTCGAACAGGATAGGTATCTTCGGAGCAATCAGGAACTTTTATGAGTGGTCTGTGTTCTTTCTCGGACATGGGCTGTACTTCACTAGGTCGCACTTCCAAGAGACATACAGGCTGGGCATCACTGGGCTGGCTGGTTTGCACAACGATATTCTCACGACATACGTAGACTTGGGGTTCATCGGAAGCTTCCTGTGGTTCTTCTACCAGCTCTGGATATTCCCGAAAAGTCTAGAAAAGCATTTCGGGCACGAAACAAGTTTTGTGTGGTGCATCCTTATGGTCTATGCTTATTGTGTTTACACGACAGATAACACCCAAACGTACAGCATGTTCCAGACATTCATAGACGCTATACTTATGCTGCAGATAATGAAACACAGCGGCTTTATATCCGCAAAGAGTGCAAGCTGACAGAGAACTGCCCCCGGCCTCAATGAATACCGGGGGCTTCTTCCTGCTCTATCTGCTCAAGCTCTTAAGATTCGCCTTCAGCCGTGCTATCTGCGCAGCTCCTTCCGCAACCTTCGCGCGTTCCTTCTCCACAACTTCAGCCGGTGCTCGCTCAACGAAGCTGGGTTTGTCCAGCCTTGCCTGACTTGATGCTATAGCCTTCTCGATGTTCGCAACCTCACCCTGAAGGCGCGCAATCTCCTTCTGAACGTCAAGCACATCACCGACCGGCAGCCTCACTTCAGCTTCTCCGCTCATTCCCGACAACGAAGGCCCGTGCGTCCATTCATGCGCAGGAGACTCGAGCACAACGTCATTCACCTTGCAGAGGTTCTCGATCTGGTTCAGGGAAGCACCAAGTGTCTTGGCCGCCGCTGATGAGCCGTCAACGCGTACAACTGCGCGCGGCAGCTTCTGCTGGGGCGGAATGTGAGCTTCTGCACGGAGGCTGCGCAGTTCTCTCACAACATCCTGCAGTACCGCCATCTCCTCAACTGCTCCCGCGAACGTGTATTCAGCCTTCGCTTCCGGCCAAGCAGTCCTCATGATGAAGTCCTCGTTGAACCCGAACGCCGCCCATAGTTCCTCAGTTACGAACGGAATGAACGGGTGCAGAAGGGGCAGCACTGTCCTGAAGACTTCCTCGAGCACTCCCTGCGTCGTGTGTTTGCGGGCTTCTCCTTCGTCGCCTTTGAGGGCTGGCTTCGACATCTCTAAATACCAGTCGCACAAATCACCCCACACAAAATCGTAGAGCCCTCTTGCCGCCGTGCCTATGTCGTATGTGTCGAGAAGTTCGCGCGTCCTCTTGGCCACTTCCTGAGTGCGCGTCAGTATGAACTTGTCGTGAAGGTGAAGCTGTGAAGGGTCAATCTCCCTGACTTCGTCGTCGAGGTTCATCAGCGCGAAACGTGAGGCGTTCCACAGCTTGTTCATGAAGAAGCGGTAGGTCTCAATGCGCGTTGACGAGAGCAGAATGTCTCTCCCCTGCACAGAGAGTGCCGCAAGAGTCATCCTCAGCGCATCAGCTCCGTACTGCTCGATCATAATGAGCGGATCAATGACGTTGCCCTTCGTCTTGCTCATCTTCTTGCCGTGCTCGTCCCTTATCAGCGAGTGAATATATACATCCCTGAAAGGTACGTCGTCCATGAACTCAAGCCCCATCATAATCATTCGCGCAACCCAGAAGAATATGATGTCGAACCCCGTAACCATCAGCGATGTCGGGTAGAAGTAAGAGAGTTCGGGAGTCTTGTCAGGCCAGCCCATCGTCGAGAACGGCCAGAGCGCGGAGCTGAACCACGTATCCAGCACGTCGCTTTCCTGCTCGATGTTCTTGCTGTGGCAGTGCTCGCACTCCGTCGGGTCAACCTCAGCAACCGTGATGTGTCCGCAGTCCTTGCACTCCCACGCGGGGATGCGATGCCCCCACCACAGCTGGCGCGAAATGCACCAGTCGCGGATGTTCTCCATCCAGTTGAAGTACGTCTTCTCCCACTGCTCGGGCACCCAGCGAATCCGTCCGTCCTTCACCGCCTGTACTCCCCTGTCTGCGAGGGGCTTGGTCTTCACGAACCACTGCTCCGATAAATACGGCTCTACCGTAGTTCCGCAACGCTGGCAGTGTCCGACGCTGTGAGTAATCTGCTCAACCTTCAGGAGCTGGCCGAGTGCCTCGAGGTCCTTCACCGACTCACGGCGGGCTTCCTCAATCGTCATGCCCTTGTACTTTCCGGCGTTCTCGTTCATTATTCCGCGTGAATCAATCACCTGTATCTGCTCGAGGTTGTGGTTCAGTCCCACGAGAAAATCATTAGGGTCATGCGCCGGCGTAATCTTCACGCATCCCGTCCCGAACTCAGGGTCTACCATGTTGTCCTCAATGATGGGAATCTCACGATTCGCGAGAGGCACAATTACGTGTTTCCCGATGAGGTGCTTGTACTTCTCAGAGCGCGGGTGAACTGCTATAGCCACGTCTCCGATTATCGTTTCCGGCCTCGTCGTCGCAACAAGGATATATTCTTCTCCGCAGTCCTTCTCGACTAACGGATATTTCACGTAGTAGAAACTGCCCTGACTCTCTTCGTACTCTACTTCAAGGTCAGAAATCGCCGTCGCACAGCGCGGGCACCAGTTCACGATGTACTTTCCGCGATAAATAAGCCCCTTCTTGTACAGCCTCACGAACACTGCACGCACAGCACGTGATAATCCTTCGTCTAGGGTAAATCTTTCGCGCCGCCAGTCGCAGGAGTTGCCGAGCCTCTTCATCTGGTTGATGATACGCGAGCCGTACTCTGCCTTCCACTCCCAGACCCTGCGCACAAACTCTTCACGCCCCAAGTCGTAGCGCGAGATGTTCTGCTTCGCTAAGGCTTTCTCGACTACGTTCTGTGTGGCTATTCCGGCGTGGTCAGTACCGGGCAGCCACAGGACGCTGTAGCCCTCCATCCTCTTCGTGCGGCACATGATGTCCTGAAACGTATGGTCGAATGCGTGCCCGACGTGAAGAGAGCCGGTTACGTTGGGCGGTGGAATCACGATCGAGAAGGCTTTAGCTTCGGGGTTAATCTCTGCGTTGAAGAGCCCGTGCTCCAGCCATTGGGCATACCATTTCTGCTCTATTTGGTCGGGTGAATAACTCTTGTCTAGATTTCTGTTGCGTTGTCTTGTTGTCATTGTGTCTCCTCTATAGTCTGCTGATTGCCTGTGTAAGTTCGCTGACTGCTTCGTCTGTTGTTGCCCAGCTCGTGCAGAAACGAACCGCTAATCTTCCGTCATCCATTGGCTGCCAGAGCTCATAGCTGAACTGCGAGCTCAGAGCCTCGTGCTGTTCCGGCGTAAGAATGGGGAACTGCTGGTTAGTGTACGAGTCTATCAGGAACGTTATACCCTTCTCCGTGAATGCACGCTTAATCTTCATTGCTTGAAGGTTTGAGTGTCTTGCGTTCTCGAAGTACAGCCCGTCCTCAAACAGCACCTCGAACTGAATCCCCAGCAGCCTGCCTTTCGCTAAGAGTCCTCCCTGCTGCTTGATGAGAGTCCTGAACTGCCGCAGGTCGAACCTCTCGGGATGCGGGAACACCACAGCTTCACCGAACAGCGCGCCGGTCTTCGTTCCTCCGATGTAGAACACGTCAGCCAGCTCCGCGATGTCCGTTATGGTCATGTCCGCTGCCTCTGACGTTAAGCCCGCTCCCAGACGTGCGCCGTCAACGAACAGTTTTATTCGGTACTCATCACAGACTGCGCGAATCTCCGTGAGCATGTCTTTGCTGTACAGAGTTCCGAGCTCTGATGAGTAGGACACGTAGACCATTCCGGGCTGAACCATGTGGTCATTCGTAGGGTCTGCCCAGAAGTCGGCAAGGTACTTCCGCAGAGTTTCAGGCGAAAGAAGGCCGGCCTTCCCTTCAAGGGCTATGACTTTGTGCCCGGTCGCCTCGATTGCTCCTGACTCGTGAACGTTGATATGTCCCGACGATACCGCTATTACTCCCTCGCACGGAGAAAGCATGAACTTTATCACTGTCGCGTTGGTCTGCGTTCCTCCGACGAGGAAGAACACTTCAGCATCAGCGCGGCCAAGTGCTGAGCGTATGAGTTCCTTCGCGCGCTCGGTGTGAGGGTCAACGCCGTAGCCGGAAGTCTGCTCAAAGTTGGTGAGCGAGAGACGCTCGAGGATTCTGGGGTGCGCTCCCTCCTGATAGTCTGTCTCGAATCTGATTATGATTGTCAGCTCCTTCTGATTGTGTGTTGTGTTTGGAGGGTATTATATTACGTTAAGGGAGTTATGAGGTTTCAGTTCTTGCGATGCTCTCGCGGAGAGTGAACAGCCTGTAGTTCTGCGCGTAGGTGCTTAGAGACATATCATACGCCAGAGAACCGAACGCCTTATTCACGAGTCCCGTAACGTGAGCTAATCCCCTAAGAGGAAGTTCACAGTACGGGACTAGCTTTATCCGTCTGCCGTGAACCTCAGCAATCATTCTGACGAGCTCCGAAGTGTTCGAGTATTCCGCATTCTGAGGCCAGAAGATTCCGCGCTCCTGATTCTCAGCGACAAGCCTCACGAACTCGGCCAAGTTCTCAGCGTAAAGCATAGAGCGCACGTTGTTCACCTTCGGAAAAACGGGAAGAGTTCTTGCGAGCTTCGAGAGAATGGGATAGTTTCCCCTGCAACCTCTGCCGTAAATCATCGGGCATCTCAGAACGCACACCCTGAACGAGTCATCCTCCAGCGAGGCAAGCATCTCCTCAGCCTTGACCTTGCTGTCTCCGTAGTAGCCCTGCGGATTGACGTGGGTATCACGCGTAATGATTTTCTCCTGCCCGATGGGTGCGGATTGTCCGTAGACGATTGACGAGCTCATGAAGATGAACTGCCTCACGCCGTCGGTCTTGGCCTTCCTTGCCGCGTCGAAAGCTAGCCGTGTGTTCACGCGGTAGTACGCGTCCTTGTCGCTGTGCTTCGTGGAGTCGTGGGCGATTCCTGCAACGTGGAAGACAGAGCCGAACGACGAGAAGTTCTCGCTCTGCCACGATGAACTACGGAGGCTTATGGTTGAGGTGTTGGGGATGTGCCGCGCGATAGCAGAGCCCGTGTAGCTGTTGATGCCTGTGATTAGTATTCTGGTCATGACTGCTCCTTCATTCTTCATGTTGCCGGTATAGTATAATGCACTATTCCGCAGAAATGAGGAGATGATAGCTTCATGATTGAGTTTCTGGAAATTTTCATCGCCGCCGTCAAGGAACACCCCGACAGACCCGCAGTCGTCGACCGGGACGGGACGCGAACCACAACCTACGCCGAGCTGTACTCCTGCGCCTTCAAGGTCAATAACTGGCTGAGGACTCACGGCATCGGACGCGAGGACGTAGCAGCAATATACTTCCCGAAGGGTCTCGAGTACATCGCCGCACGAATCGGCATCATGATGTCCGGCGCGGCGTGGCTCGGACTCGAGGACATTATGGGCAGGGACAGAATAGATTTCGCCGTTCACGACAGCGGCTGTAAGGTCGTCTTCGACATGGAGAAGTGGAATGAGGCCATGTGATGATGGACGAGTGCCGCGAGATTGCAGACCCTGACCCCCACGACTTGGCATTCATGCTGTACACGTCGGGCAGCACAGGTTACCCCAAAGGCGTAATGCAGGAGTACGGGATTTACGACAAGCTGACGAAATTCTGCTTGGAAATCTTCACGCGGTACAGCCAGCCAGAACCCTACATACATGCTGAAGTTACGCCTCAGTCTTTCCTGACCGGCATTATTCAGACAATCGGAGTGCTGGGCGTGAAGGGTACTCTGCATGAAGTATCGCATGAGATGGCAAGAGACATTGACGCTCTGGCAGCATACTTCGGGAAGAACAATCTGCGTTATGGAGGCTTCTCACCCAACCTCTTGCAGCTGATAAAGAATGATTCCCGCTTCAACTTCAAGGCTGCGTTCATGGGAGGAGATTCTGTCTCTCACCTCTTCAATGAAAACTACGACATGATAACTATTTATGCCTCGAGTGAAGCCGGCTCGATCTGTATCTTCTGGATTGACAAGCCGTATGACATTACTCCTGCCGGATACAACGTCAGCGGGCTTGATATAGTGCTCCTCGACGAAAAGGGCAGACCCTCCGACGAAGGCATTATCTGTTTCAGCCTTCCCTACTTCAGAGGCTACAC
>JAFSWZ010000024.1 GCA_017450125.1 Synergistaceae bacterium
CCGTTACCTCACCAGCCAGCTGATAGGACACGAGCACCCCCTCAAGCACCTCTCGGCTTTAACCTCTCGGCCTATGGGGTATTAGCGTCCGTTTCCAGACGTTGTCCCCCGCTGATGGACAGCTTCTCATATATTACTCACCCGTCCGCTGCTATGAAGTCTTCCGGTGTCTCCACTTTCCAACTTCACCGCACAACTTGCATGTGTTACGCACGCCGCCAGCGTTTATCCTGAGCCAGGATCAAACTCTCAGTTAAATCTGTGAGTGTCTTAGCTATTTAGTACTTCGCTCGAAATTTATACGCTGTATTCACTTGTCAATTAACCTTTTAACTCATCGCCGCTGTATCTCGCAACGACAAGAGAGAATTATACGCGCTTTCCTGAAAAACGCAAGTACCCAGCAAAAAATCTTTCACACATGATAGAATGCCCACAATAATCCCACTCGGAGGCTGACCATGTGCATAAACGAGAAAAGCGACACGCAAAAATTCTGGCTCACGCTCATACGCGACGTGTTCGGAATCGCAAACCCTGAAGAATATGTGGACTTCGAGAAACGCGTCGAGATGGAGCACATAAAGTTCATCGATGCGTTCATACCGTCAACAGGAACAATCATCGAGCAGAAATCGCCCGGCAAAGACCTTGAGGCCGCGTTTGTTCAGGCGAAAAATTATTATGACTGGCTTCCGTTCTCGCAGAGAGGACGCTACATAGTTACGTGCGACTTCGACGAGATCCACGTCCACGACATGGAAGAGCCCACAGCATCGCCGCAAGTTATACCAGTCCCGGAAGCAACAGCCGACGAGCTCTCATTCCTGCTCACACCGGGAGAAACTCTGCCGCTCGAAGTAAGAGTCTCAATCAAGGCCGGAGAGCTCATCAGGAAACTTTATGATTCACTGCTGGCCTCAACAGTCGAAGCAGTGGACAAATTAGCCGACGAACGCAACTATACTGACGAACAGCGCAAAGCACTTTTCGAGAAAGCTGCTGACGGCATCAACGTCTTCTGCGTAAGGCTCGTGTTCATTCTTTATGCTGAGGATGCCGGGCTGTTCACGAAGGGGCAATTCCGCAACTACCTCGCGCCCCGTAGAATAAGGGCACGCGAAGTAATCAGGGAGCTGTTCACTGTCCTCAACCAGAAGCCCGAACGCAGAGATCCATTCATCAGCAGTGAGCTTATGGCATTCCCACTCGTCGACGGCGGGCTGTTCGAGGGAGAAGTCAATTTTCCGCAGCTCAATGATGAAGTGCTGAACATAATCCTTCATGACATGTCCGAAGGCTTCAACTGGGCCGGAATATCCCCCGTAATCTTTGGCGCAATCTTCGAGTCAACGCTCAACAACGAAACGCGCAAGCATGAGGGCATTCACTACACATCACCCGCAAACATACACAAGGTCATAGACCCGCTGTTTCTCGACGAACTCACACAAACACTCGCGGGCATACTGTCAGAGCCGTACTCGGAATGGCGGACGAAAGAATTATCAGCGTTTCAGGAGAAGCTGGCCGCGCTGAGATTCTTAGACCCGGCGTGCGGTTCAGGAAACTTCCTTACTGAGTCCTTCATCTCACTGCGAAGGCTGGAGAACAAGTTACTTGCCGCAATTCCTGAGGGAGAAAGGCCGCCAGTGAAAGTCTCCATCACACAGTTCTACGGCATAGAGTCCCATCCTTTCGCCGCCAACGTCGCGCGTACCGCCCTGTGGATAAGCGACCACCAGATGTGGAAGGAAACCCAAGCCGTAATGAACACTCACGACTCGCCCCTTCCGCTGAAAGAGTATGACAACATCAAGGAAGGCTCAGCAATGGCGACGCTCGAGAATTTAGGCTGGAAGCTGCCGGGCTGGAAGATTCCTCATGACGATATGCTCTACATCATGGGAAATCCTCCGTTTGTCGGCTACTCCCAGCAGAATAACGGACAGAAGCAGGAAGTCCGCGATGCCTTCGGACAAGGAAAAGTAGATTACGTTGCGTGCTGGTTCATGATTGCCGCAAGCTACGTGCAGGACAAGAAAACCAAAGCCGCCTTCGTAGCGACGAACTCAATCATTCAGGGAGAGCAGGCCGCATATGTCTTCAAGCCCATAAGCGAGAGATGGGGGATAAAGATAGAGTTTGCGTATCAGCCATTCGTGTGGAAGAATGAGCTTCCTGATCCCTCAAAGATGGCTCGCGTACATGTCGTGATTATAGGTTTCAGCACAAACCCGCCAGAATTGAAGAAGCTATACACCGCTGACGGAATGAAGCTCGTGGAGAACATAAACTTTTATCTTGCCGACGGGCCGGATGAGGATGTTGTGGACAGCATGGAGACGGCGATCTGCGACGATGTGCCGCCGATGACGACAGGCAACAGGGCGGGCGATGGCGGAAATCTCATCATCGAGGGTGAGGATTACGCGGAGTTCATCAAGAGAGAGCCGAACGCCGCTAGGTATATCAAACGCTATATGATGGGGCGAGACTTCATCAACAATATTCCGCGATATTGTTTGTGGCTCGTCGGGGCAAGTCCGCACGAGATTCAGAGTATGCCTCTTGTTGCAAAGAGGGTGAAGGCCTGCAAGGCAGACAGGCTCAAGGGTGCACCAGACCGCCAGAAACTGGCAGATACTCCGCACCTGTTCCGCGAGCAGATGAATCCAGCGCACTATGTGGCAATCCCGGTAGTGTCATCGGAGAAAAGACTCTATATCCCGATGGGCTGGCTTGATGATTCTGTGATACCAGGAGATAAGCTACATATTATCCCTGACGCTACGCTGTACCACTTCGGAGTCCTGATGAGTCGCGTGCATATGGCGTGGATGCGGAGAGTAGGCGGAAGGCTGAAGAGTGATTACAGCTACTCGAAGAACATCGTGTACAACACATTTGCCTGGCCAAGCCCGACGGAAGCACAGAGGAAGCGCATAGAGGCTTCTGCACAGGCAATTCTTGATGCGCGGGCACTGTACCCTGACTCGTCGCTGGCGGAACTCTACAATGATGCCTTCATGCCGCTGGAGCTCCGCAGAGCGCACAGGGAGAATGACGCGGCGGTGCTGGAGGCGTACGGGTTCGCTGAGGACATCAGCGAGGACGGGATAGTGAGAGGGCTGTTCCGGCTGTACCACGCCCTGACGAAGAAGTGAGCTGTACGGGGGCTCACGCGAACACCTTCCGACGAATGAGGAAGTACGCCGCGAGAGTCCCTACGCTCGTTATGAACCACGACAGCGGGTAAACGTTCATCAAGGCCGTGAAGCTGCTGTAGTACGTGAAGACCGTGTACACCCACACTATCCGCAGGACGCAGCACCCCATCAGCACCATAACCGACGGCAGGGTAGAGTGTCCCATTCCGCGCAGGCATCCCCCCGAAATCTCGTAGAAGTTCGTCATCCACAGGAAGCACACCACGTGAATCATCCTTATTTCCGCGTAATGCAGAACCTCCGCGCTCGTTGTGTAGACGCTCAGCAACGGCCTGCACCACAGCCAGCACACAACGCACGCAAGGCCGGTGAAGCCCGTTCCCGCGAGCATGGTTGAGGCGAAGACCTTGTCGCACCGCTTGTAGTTGCCCGCGCCGAAGTTCTGGGACGTGAAGGTTACTGCCGCCTGCGTGAATGCCGCAACAATGTAGTACACCAGAAAGTCGAAGTTGAGGGCGGCGGCACTCCCTGCTGATGCGTAAGAGCCGATGCCGTTTATGGCCGTCTGAATGCACACGTTCGAGATCGAGAACAGCGAGCCCTGAACTCCGGCGGGAAGACCTACCTTCAAGATTTCTGCGGCGTGCGTCCTGCTCAGCTTCAATGCACTTGGCCGGAAGGTGAAGGGAGCTTCCTCCTGCATAAGCCAGCGCATGATCATCAATGAGCTCACGACGTTGGACAGCACTGTAGCGATAGCCACGCCCGCGACGCTCATCCTCAAGCCCACCACAAAGATTACGTTCAAGATTACGTTGATGACTCCTCCTGCGGCAAGAGAGACCAGAGGACGGCGGCTGTCTCCCTTGCTTCTGAGAACCGCAGAGCCGAAGTTGTAGAGCATGATGAACGGTGCTCCCAGAAAGTATATTCTGAAGTACACGACAGCAAGCTCGATGATGTCTGCAGGAGTGTTCATGAGGGTAAGGATTGTGCGTGCCATCGTGAGCCCCCAGACGACGAGGACTGCTCCGCCGATAAGTGCGAGTGCTATCGAGGTGTGGACTGCGTCATGAATGCCCGCTCTGTCGTTCCTGCCGATGCAGCGTGCGACGATGACGTTCGCGCCGATCGAGAGGCCGACGAAGAGGTTGACCATGAGGTTGATGGCTGCTCCGTTGCTGCCGACTGCGGCCATTGCCTGAGGGCTGTCGAAGCGTCCGACGACGGCAACGTCTGCGGAGTTGAAGAGCTGCTGGAGCATCATGCTCGCCGCGAGGGGAAGGGCGAAGATTAGTATCTTGCTGAGAAGCGGGCCGTGAAGCATGTCTACCTGATGTTTAGTGGGCATTAATAGTCTGAGCCTCCGTGATGATTTGTGAACAGAATTTTTGACAGTGTAGCTTTGACCGATTGAAATTGCAAATAATCGCGAATATAATTTTCCTATTCACACACATCAGACCATTTTTCAGCTCAGACCCTAAAGACTTGCAAGGAGGATACTATCTTGAAGCTGATATTTCTGGATATTGACGGCACACTGACCGCGCCGGGCGAAAACACTCCCCCTCAGAGCGCAGTCGAAGCCATCGAGAAAGCTCGCGCCAAAGGGAATAAAGTTTTTCTCTGCACCGGCCGCAATCCCGACATGCTCCGGCCTCTTCTCCGCTTCCAGTTCGACGGGTTCATCTCGTGCGCAGGAGGCTATGTCGTCATCGGCGAGAAGTACGACAACGTCATCTACGACCACCCTATGACGGACGAGCAGAGGGACATTGCCCTGAGAACCCTTCACGACAGCGGCGTCTTCTGCACGATAGAAGCTGAAGGCGGCTCGTGGGGAGACGAGAATCTAGGCGACTTCCTCAAGGGGCAGGGCGAAGGCAACAGCGAGCTTGAACGCTGGCGCAAGGCTCTCTCCGAGAATCTCGGCATAAAGCCCATGAGCCAATACGACGGCTCTCCCATCTACAAGGTTGTCATCATGTGCAACAGGATGGAGCAGCTCGATGCGTGCCGTGAAGCTCTCGGGCAGGACTTCAACATTGTGGTTCAGGAGGTCAGGGTAGGCGGCTCTGACTCTCACTGCATAAACGGCGAAATCATCAACAAAGCCTTCAACAAGGGGCTTGGGGTGAGGATGATTGCCGAGAAATTTGGTGTCCCTATCTCTGATACAGTGGGCTTCGGGGACAGCATGAATGATCTTGAGATGATACAGACAGTAGGCTTCAGCGTCTGTATGGCGAACGGCTCGGAAAAGCTGAAGGAACTCTCTGATATGGTCTGCGCGTCAGTGAGCGAGGACGGCCTTGCGAAGGCGTTTGCAAATTTGCAGTTAATCTAACTTTCAGGAGGTCATATTATGGCACTGGATTACAGGAAGTGTGCGGAAGAAATAGTGTCGCACATCGGCGGGCGAGAGAACATCGTCCAGGCAGCGCACTGCGCAACGAGACTGAGGCTGGTCATCAAGGACAACGGCAAGGTCGACAAGAAGGCTCTCGAGAACATAGACGGCGTGAAGGGAATGTTCGAGAGCAACGGACAGCTTCAGCTCATCATCGGGACGGGCACAGTCAACAAGGTCTACGCGGAGTTCCTTAGCGTTACGGGAATGACCGAAGCCACGAAGGACGACGTGAAAGCTGCCGCCGCCGCAGGACAGCCCATCTGGAAGAGGATGCTCAAGCCAATAGGAGACGTGTTCGTGCCGATTCTGCCGGCAATCGTTGCGTCAGGCCTCATGATGGGATTCGTCGAGGCAATGGGCAAAGTCTATCCCGAGTTTGCGTCAACTTCGTGGTATGACTTCCTCGACATGGTCGCCAACACAGCGTTTGCGTACCTGCCCGTCATCGTCGCAATCTCTGCGGCTCGTGTCTTCGGCGGAAATACCTTCTTGGGCGCAGTCATCGGTCTCGCCATGATTCACGCCAACCTCGTGAACGCGTGGGTGGTCGGTTCGCTCGAGTCAATCCCCGCATGGAACTTCAACATCTTCAACTTCATCGTTACGGTTCAGAAGGTAGGTTATCAGGGACACGTCATCCCCGTAATCATCGCAGTGTGGCTTATGTGCACAATCGAGAAGTGGCTTCACAAGGTTACTCCTGAGATGATCGACCTGTTCGTCGTGCCTTTCACGACAGTTCTTCTTACGACGTTCATCACCTTCACGGTAATCGGCCCGATATTCTCACAGCTTGAGACGTGGGTCTTGGCCGGAGCACAGATACTCGTGAAGAACCCGGTAGGCTCTGCTGTAATGGGAGCTATCTATCCTTGGACGGTCGTCATGGGACTTCACCACATGTACAACGTCATAGAAGCCGGTATGTTGGCAGCTGGCGGCTTGAACACATGGATGCCCATAGCTTCGGCCGCGAACTTCGCACAGTTCGGCGCGTGCTTGGCAATCGGCTTCAAGGCACGCAATGCCCGCACGAAGGTTGTTGCAGTTCCTTCGTCAATATCGGCGGCACTGGGCATCACTGAGCCTGCTATCTTCGGTATCAACCTGCGCTTCTTCAAGCCCCTCATTGCAGGAATGATCGGCGGAACAGTCGGAGCATTCTTCGGAGCATTCACGGGCATCGGCGCGAAGGCATACGGCGTTACGGGAATTCCCGGCTACCTTACGATTGCCCAGCCCCTCCAGTACACGATACTTCTCGCGCTTTCCGGCGGTATAGCTTTCGTGTTTGCGTGGATGATGTGGAAAGAGGAAGAGCCTGCAGAGGCAGCACCCGCACCTGCGGCAGAGCCTGAGAAGACAGTAGAGTTCGGGACGGTAATCAGCTCCTCAGCCGGAGAGATCGCGCAGTGCACGGCCGGAAAGGTTATCCCTTACACCGAGATTCCTGACCCGACATTTGCGACAGGGACGCTCGGACAGGGTGTCGGAATCCAGCCTGATGATGAGTACGTCTATGCTCCTATCGACGGCGAGATCGCTTCAGTTGCGGAGAGCAAGCACGCTATCGGCATCAGCGGCGCAAATGACATGGAAGTTCTGATTCACGTCGGAGTTGACACGGTAGAGATGAAGGGCGACGGGTTCGAGGACTTCGTCAAGGAAGGCGACAAGGTCAGGAAGGGGCAGAAACTGATGCGCTTTGACCGCGCGAAGATCAAGGCGGCAGGGCATCCTGATACGGTAGTCCTTCTCCTCACGAACAGCGACGATTATGAGGACGTGAAGTTCGGCGCAGACCTGTAAACTAGCAGGAAGAAAAATTTATCCCCCTGTCTGAAATACGGCGGGGGGATTATTGTTTGCGCGCGGGTTATTCTGCGTGCTTCCACTTCCTGCGAAACTCCTCGCTGAAGATGTCGAGCCACGCTAGGACAGCCGCGATAAGGTAACATCCTGCCCACAATAGCAGCGTGTTCTGCCAGGAAAAACCGATAGCATTAACGACTATTCCTAATCCCGGCTGAGCATTCGTCTCTGAGAGCACATTGGCGATAACAAAGCCGTAGAATGCAGCACATCCTCCAAGACCAAGAACAGATATTCCGTTCCTGAAAAAAGCACACATCCCGGATACTGCTCCGATTAAAGCAACACCCAGTGCAACGGCACACATGTTAGTTATAGAGGGGTCATTAATCCCCGAACTAAGGACATCGAATACGCTCAGCTTCTGGAAAAGGAAGGGCAGAACGGGCTGAAAAATGCTGAGAGCAGATCCGGCCAGCGCGAAAATAAGTGCGGCAACATTCATAACTATCACTCCTCATAAAATTGAGATAGAGCAATGATAAATTAGACAATGTTTTTTTTTTTTACCGTAATATTACTTATTATCATGCTTATCAATGAGAGCTTGACAAGTTTGCGATAATGGAATCATCACACAAAAAGGAGACATACCAACATGCTCAAAGATTTAGGTTCAGTACCTGCAGTGTTCCCGATGCCCGTCCTCATGGTCGCGACCTACGGTGAAGACGGCACAGTCGACGTGATGAACGTAGCTTGGGGCGGCATCTGCGGGATGGACAAGATCGCCCTCAACCTCGCTCCTGATCGCAAGACCCTCAAGAACATTCAGGCCAAGAAAGCGTTCACTGTCGCACTTGCGGACGCGGCGCACATCAAGGAAGCCGACTTTCTCGGCACAGCCAGCGGCAACGTAATGGCCGACAAGTTCGCACGCACGGGACTTACTGCAGTGAAGAGTGCTCATGTCGACGCACCTGTGATTCAGGAGTTTCCGCTCACGATGGAGTGCAGGCTTGAGGAAGTAAGAGAGTGCTTCGGTGAGATGAGAGTCGTCGGGACTATCGTTAATGTCCTCGCTGCTGAGGAAGTTCTCGACGAGAAGGGCAAGGTCGACGCAGGGAAGCTCAATGCCGTAATGTTCGACCAGTTCAGGAACACGTATTACACCGTCGGCCAGCAGTTCGCACAGGCTTGGCGCGTCGGTGCGGAACTCATGAAGAAGTAACAGTAACAACCCGGCGGCTGAAGGACTCCTCTCCGACAGCCGCTTTTTCCCTTCGCATCACCCTCTGCTTCCGTGCCACATGTGCTGAAATCTCCTCTGCTCCCTGTTCTCCGTCAATGACCTGTCAGCCTCCTCGATAAGCCCGGAGATCGTCTCCGTCCTGCTGAAGTGCTCGTACCTTGCCCAGCCCACGCCTACCCTGAGGTGATAACGCAGCCTGTGAGAGATTGCGGCGTTGCTCACGTAGTTGCGGATGTGCTCGACGAACAAATCACGCTCCTCGTCGTCTTGAATGTCCGCAGTGATGATGAACTCGTCGCCGTAGTACCTCGCGACATAGCACGGATGCTCCTCATCACGAAATTTTTTCAGGGCTTCGGCGGTCAGAACAAGTACTTTGTCTCCCTCTATCCGTCCGTACGATGAATTAATCATCCCCATGTCCTCAATGTCCACCGCGAACACGTGAATGTTCTCGGGAGCTTCTCCGCCGAGACGCTCGGTCAGTGAGCGCATAAGGCCATTCCTGTTGGGTATCTTGGTGAGTGGGTCAACGAGTATCAGGCTGTCGGCGTGAAGCAGGTGCATTATCAGGTCAGAGATGATTATAACGTAGCACAGGAAGGGCATCCGCCAGTTCAGAGCCTGAAGGAGTATGCAGGCCGCCAGAACAGCCGGGTACAGGGCAACAGCAGGGAGGGTCTCGCGCTCGTAACGGGACATCTTGCTTCTGCGGAGGAAGGACGACACCACAGAGGCGGCAGGGTACACCAGAGTTACCGGCAGAACCGACGGGAACAGCAGGCCGGGATGAACCTCAGCTCCCGCTATATCCCGCAAGAACGCCCTGCCCAGCGAGACACCCAGCATGATTACATTGAGCGCGAAAGGAAGTGCGGCGATTATTCTGTTCCGCATGGAGGAGAGAAGGCCGGAGTTCTGCGCGTATTCCATGTAGATGAAGATCATCCAGCACATATAGCCCAGAAGTCCGATGTTAATCGAGGTGATGACGTACTGCGCGATGTTTGTGCCGGGAAAGACTTCGGCATCAGCCATGACCCTGAAGACCCACGTCAGACAGTAGAGTATCTGCACGAATAGTATTTTGCTCCACAGCAGGCCTGTTTCTGTCTGGTCGGAGGAGTTCTGCTGACGGTTGAAGAGTATCGCCAGAACGATAATGCACACGACGTTAGCTTCGATGGTGAAGATTACGTAGCCTGAACCCGCGAAAGCTGCTGCAGATTCGTGCCATATTTTGGAGAAAGCAGAAGCGAGAGACATTGTTACGAGATACCTTCTTTGTGTTGTGATGAGAGAATTATATTACTCTTTGCGGCTGAGGCGGGAAATCCTGCCTTTTGCGCCGGTTATGAGCGATTGAGCTTTGTCGGGGCTGGCCTCCGCGTCCTCTGAGGCACTTATCAGCAGAGCAAGTACATCATCCAGAGCGTTAATATCTTCCGAGAGCTTCACGAGTCTCTGCTTTGCGCTGTCTCTGACGGGCACAAGTTCAGCGAGCCGCTTAACGTCCGAGCTCGTCATGTCGCCGCCGGAGAGAGCTTCGATTTCGCCGAAAGCATCCTGATACTCACCCTCTGCCTCCAAGAACTTTATGTGCAAGTCGCCGGACAGCAGGCCAAGTTCTGAGACAGCCTCCGTTAGTTCAGCGCGTACTGCTTCGGTGCGGAGCTTCTTCCCGTCGTCTGCATCATTGCCCTCAACCATGAAGAACGCAGCTGCCGCGAGAACCGCAAGTACAGCTGCAATCACCGGCTTTCTGTTCCTGGTCTTGGCCGGGACTGCGAACGTAACAACATCACCCGAAGCCTCCTCCCACTTCACCAAGCGTCCGGGCAGAGATTCTTCACACGCGTAATCCTTCAGCCACACGGTGAACTTCTCCGCATCAAAGGCCGCGCTGTCCTCGTCAGAATCAAGGCACGTGCGCAAGACCTCTTCAGCCTTAGCCCAGCACTTCACGAGATGAAGGAAGACTCTTCCTGCTTCATCGCCCTCAAAGCTGAACGAGAATCTTATCTGTCGGCCGTGAACGTCCTTCCTGCCCGTCGTCATTCCTGCCGCAACAACTATCTTGCCCTTCAGCACAGCACATGGCTTCTCCGTGCCGGTTATCCCAGCCTCGCGGAGAATGCCGGTGAAGCCCTCAGCCCCAGAGTCCTCGCCGTTACGTTCCCTCAGCCTGTAGTCGGCGGTCTTAGTCCGAGTCAGGAACATGAACATCGTTAGTCATCCTCATCTTCCGGCAGGCCGAGAAGCTCGCGCCCAGCAAGTATCTCCATTCCGCGAATGTCCGTGCGTATTCCGGCGCGAATCTGTTCAGCGATCTTGTCGAGATTGCCGTTCCCGAACACCCAGTCGAACGCCGCAGAGACTCCCGAACGTGATTTTGTGTACTGTTCCAGCAGGAAGCTCATCGCGTAACGCAGAGGCTGATCCGTGTCCGACGGCATGAAGTTCCTGCCAGTTATGCGGCGGAAATACAGCACAGGCTCTCCTCCTCTCACAGTGAAGCGGCTCAGGTGTACGTTGCCCATCGTGCTTACAGGCAGAACCGCCAGCGCAAGATGACCGTAATACGGCGATGCACTCCCCGCAAGGCTGATTGTGTCCGCAAAAGCTGCCTTCACCGCATCGAGCAATGAAGCAGCTTCGGATTCGTCCGCAAGGTACTTTTCACACTTCACAGGCACGAGAAGAATCAGCTTGTCCCGTCCGTCCTGCGCAAGGCTGTCCGCTATGACGTATTCCATGTCGTTTATGCCCGCGCTGTCCCTGTACTTGCCCTTGTAGTGCATCAGGAACGGCGAATTTATCACCGCAATAACCACCGACGAACGCCGTACTGTCTCAGCAACGTAGCTGAAGTTGCGGTCATCAGGTTTCAGCCATTCGCCGGGAAAGTCAAAGAACCTCAGAGGTATGTCCCTGCGGCTTCCCTTTATCGTGAAGGGATACTCGTGCTCCTCGTCAGTGCCCTTCACTCCGCCGTCAAAGATTATCTCGCGCCCGTTGTCCTCTGCGTCCTCCCTAAGGGCTGAATAAGCGTTGCTGAGATTGCCGAACTCTTTATCATTCTGGAAAGCTGACGGCATCACGCGCCCGAAGTATTCATTCATGCAGGCGAGCAGTGTAGTTTTCCCGCACCCCGACGGCCCGAGAACGGTAAAGCACAGTTCATTCATCGTGAACACTCCTCCTTCATTTGTTGCGTATCCTCTGCCACAAGTTTCTGTTCCTCATGCGGTCAAGTTCTCCCTTTACGCGGTCAAGCTCCTTCTGTAGGGCTTCGGTCTGCTGCTTGTAGAGTTCAGCCAGCTTCTCAGCACGTTCCGCACGGCTCTCGGCCTGTTCCCTGTTGGACTTCTGGGACTGTGCATCAGCAAGTGCTTCGTCGCGCTCGCGCAGTGCCGCATGTTCCGCCTCCTGTGCCTCCGAGATGCCGGCTTCTGCACGGCTCACTGCCTCTTCTGTCTGGCGTGTGTTCTCCGCGATGACGGCCTGAGCGTCCCGCCTCATGAAGTAATACCCCGCACCCGCAACAACAAGCAGCCCGGCAATAACGGCGGCGGCCTTCCAGAGGGAAACTCTCTTCTTGGCGGGGGAAGGGTCAAAGAGCTCGCGCCCGCAAAGCACGCTGAAACGTTCATCATCGAGACCTGCACCACCAGCAACTTTAAGGGCTGTGGTCTTGGCCTCACCCTTGAAGACGCCTTCATGAAGCAGAAAGCTCACCGCGAACTTCAGCACCTGCTCCGAGCATTCGGGCTTGAAGCGTATGTTTCTGTCCCGCCGGAATTTTTCACCCGTTATTGCCCCGTCCTCTATGATGAAGTCGTCAAACGCCGCGCCGCCCATCGTGTGAACGGGGATTACTGCGATGCCCGCACGTCCTCTGCACTTCGTCCGGCAGAGTTCCACCGTGCTCCTGAACTGTGATGCCGTCTCAGCGAGAAGTGATGGGTAATCCGCGCGGGTGTAACGTTCGCACTTCACAGGGACAACAAGGAGAACGCGATTCCCCTTCGAGGCTTCGAGTGATTCCGTGAAGATTTCTGCGGCTTCGCTGACTCCTGCGTCCTCAGCCTGCCCGTTCATCATCAGCGGGGCATCTATTACAGCGACGAATATTCTTGCGCCTTCCGTGTTGTCGGGGTTCTCCTGAAAGCTGAAGGTTATTCCGCCGTTCATCAGCATCTGGTAATTCCACTGCTCCGACTCCGCGAAACTCACCGTGAAATGCGTTCTGTTCCCTGATGCTGTCTCCTCAAGCCCGCTGTAAATCCTGTCCGTCTCCTTGAAGTCCTCCGCATCCTGAAGCCTGAAATATCCCGGCATCTCTGAGGCTATCGCTTTGTACATGCAGGCAGCAAACGATGATTTTCCCGAGCCGTCCGGGCCTATTAACGGTATATCAATCTTCATTGCGTTACTCCCTAGAGAAGCTGAGGTTCACGCTTCCGCAGAGGGACAGCATAGATGTTATCGGGCCTCTGATTTTCGCGAAGGCCTCGCGTTTCGCCTGAGCGTTGCCGAAGTCATCACGCCAGATGTCCGCGCGTATGTACCTGTACAGTGCCCGCCACTGCGTATCAATCTTCACGCCTCCCTGCGCCGAAATGTCTGCGTTCCTGCGCACAAGGTCATCCACAAAGTTATCTGCAACCGCAAACGCAAACTCGTTGGGCTCTGAGTAAATCTCCTCGTTATCGAGGCTCTCTCTGAGTGCCGCAAGAGTGTCGCTGTATATCTCGACTAACGATGTATAAATTCCGTCCGCGCTCGTGAGTATTGCCCTCCTGCTCCGTGATTCTTCCTCCATAGGGTCAAGGATGTTCAGTGCCTCGCGGATTAACGGCTGTATTCTGTTCTGGCAGCTTATTGACGCGTCGTCTAACTTCTTTAGGCCGTCTAGTATTGAGCGCATCATGTCAGCCCTGCCGTCCTCTATGAAGTCTGTTATCTCACGCAGAATGCCCGCTCCTCCTGCCTTGAAGTGCAGGCCAAGTTTCCCGTTTTCGGCGAGCACTCGGCACAGCTCCTCCTTCATCGGCAGGAGAACTACGCGTTCAAGTGTTGCATCAAGTTCCTGCTGCATCTTCGCGCTGAGGTCTGTCCTGAGCTGGTGCATAAGGTTGGCGTATGCTGAATCGGGAGAACCGGCTTTGCGCATTACCCGCCTGACGACTTCGGGAGTGATGCCCGAGAGCGTTCCGTTGTCGGCGGCTTCCTCTTCAGCCTCAAGTATCCTGTTGAACTGATCCATAAGCTCGGTGCAGGGTTCGTTCTTCCTCCGGCCAAGAACTGAGTCGGGTTCAACGCTTCCTGCGAGGCCGTCGATAAGGTCATCGAAAAGCGCATCAAACAGCGTGTCGAATAATTCGCTGTCCTTCTCGAAGTTGTTTTCTGAGGAGAAGACCTGTCCGGCCCGCGTAAGGACATCACGGAAACTTGCTATGGTCTCGTTCATCATCTCCTGAAGGCTGGCGGCGTATTCCCTGTCGTTGCGCTCGATGTTGGCTTCAAGGAAGTCCAGCGCAGGGTCAATCAGCAGTTCCGTAACTTCGTCGGGCTTGATGCAGTTCACGGTGATTATCTTGGCCACATCAACATGTTTCTTCCGTAACGCTTCCTCGAATATACCGCACTGTTTGCTGTTGTCGCCTTCCTCTTTATGGTTGATGACCCAGAAAGCCCAGCGTTCTATCGGCAGCTTCTCGCCCAGCGCAGAACTTGCCTTGCTGTATAGGTCTATATCTTCCTCGAAAACGTCCGTCCCTTTCTCGCTCGGCATTGTTACGAACAGCACAAGATCAACCTGATCCGAGAGTGCCTGAATCATCCGTTCTGCGTCGCCGATTCTTGTGTCTCCGAGTCCCGGCAAATCTATGAGCCTCAGTGAAGCCGCTTCGGTGTTCTCGAACCTGCAGTGAATCTCTACCTTCTCTGCGGCCAAGTGTGCATATAACGGTCTGCGCTCTTCCCTGCCGTCAACATTCTCGACATCGTACTGAACGACATACGAACGTATTTTGTCGCGCGGAATCTGTTTCGAGCGTCTGCCCGCAAGAAGCCTGCGGTATCTGTGGAGGTTGTCCTTGAGCTTCTGCAGTTCGTCAATGTATATTCCTGTTCTGCGTCTGTCTGAGTACGGGAACTGTTCTTTGTCAGGCAATGGTTCTGCCTCGAAGTCCTCAAGCGTCGCAGGAATCTCTATGCCCGGAAGCCTCTCCTTAAGCTCGCGGAAGTAACGGCACACAACGTTATCCATGAAGTCATCCTCGCTCATGAAGTCGATGTAAGCATACGCATCACCTTCGGGTACTTCGGGGTCATTGACGATGTCGCTCCTGACTCCCGTATAAGCCGGGCCGTCGTAGTCGGGAATCTCGTAATCAGTCAGGCCGGTGATTGTCCGCAGAAGCCTGCTCTTGCCCTGACGTGCACGGCCGATAACTGCGATGTTCAGGGTGTCGCGTGAAAGACGTTTGCGGATGTTCTCGAGGTGGTGGGAGAGTTCTTCTGCCCTTGCCATGTCGAAGGACGAGAAAATCTCCTCTACGGCCTTGCGCTCACCGGCGAGCGTCTCATCAGTGAGTGTGTTTCTGCATAAGCCTCTGAGTTCACGGAAGCTCCTCACTATTTTTGCGAGGCTGGACTGTGCTTCGGTGATTGTCTGTGCGAACGGTTTGCGTTTATCGATTATGCGCTGAATTTTCTCGCGGCTCAAAATTTCTGTGCCTCCTGTTTGCTCTGGAATGAAGTGATTATATACCACACATCTCGCAGAAATTATGTAAAGGCTTAAGACCGAGAGTCCGAATATTACATCAGATTTCTATCAACTTTTCAGGAGACTCACTAACGATGACAGCATACGTAGAATATACTAATGGGGGGGGGGGGCTCAACTTTCAGCAATTGATGCTGCGTTGATGCTCCTCATGTCATGGAGGCGGTATCATGAGAATCAACAATAATCTTCCTGCGTTAAACGCTTTCAATTCACTCAACGCCACGAACACATCACTTCAGAACGCGATTAATGCGCTGTCTACGGGACTGCGTATAAATTCGTCTGCTGATGATGCGGCGGGGTTTGCGATAGCTGAGCGGATGAAGGTGCAGGTTTCTGGTCTGGAAGTTGCGGCAAGGAACGTGCAGGACGGAGCGAATCTGCTTCAGGTTGCGGAGGGTGCACTTGGCCAGACGAACGCGATGCTACAGAGGATGCGGGAGCTGTCTATACAGGCCTGCAATGACTCTCTGACCTCGCAGGACAGGCAGTACCTGCAGCTTGAGATTGACGAGCTGAAGGGGCAGATTGACCGTATAGCGGATCAGACGCAGTTCAACAAGAAGAGGATACTTGACGGGAGCTCGGGGGCGTTGTGGTCGTCGAGTGATTTGAACGTTAAGGCGCGGATTAACGGCGGGCTTGTTACTGTGGACGAGTTCGGGCAGAAAGTCAATCACGAGGGGAATTTCAGGATTGAGGTTACGGCTGAACCGGGGCAGGCGCAGGTGCAGAAGAGCAGCCCCTTCTTATCGGCCTCATCGGTTGAGAGAACTGTTACAGAAACAATTGAGGTAACATTTACGAGGACAACGATAACTACTAGGACAGAGATCGTTAATGAGGAAGAAGAAATCATTGTGCCCATTCTTCCTGCAGGAGGCGATCCTGAAGAAGCAGAGGTACTCGAGATTAACATCAACACCGGCCAAGATTCAACCGGCGCAACTTCCGGCAAGGGCTGGAACTACGACTCGTCCACAGGCAGGCTGAACATAACGGGCGACGGCAGGTACAGGATCACTGGCACAGGAGAAGCGACAACAAATCACGTTGTTGTAGAGCCAGGAGTAACGGCGGACGTGTATCTTGAAAACGTGAACATAAATACCGAATACACCTACGAATTTACTCCAAAGGGGTATTATCTCCCTTGTGCTGCTTTTCTCATGGATGATGCCACAGTCAACATGTATCTTGTCGGAACAAATATTCTTCAGAGCGGCGAACACAGGGCAGGGCTTGAAGCACCTCAAGGCTCAACGCTGATTATAAATTCTTCTGCCGTTGATGGAGCCCTTGAAGGCGAATTGAGAGCTGTTGGAGGACCTCATGCATCTGGTATTGGAGGATGCTGCAGTGCATTTTTCGATCCTCCTGAGAGTGCAGGCGGCAATGTCATCATAAGAGGCGGAACTATTCATGCTACAGGCGGTGATTATGGAGCAGGTATTGGCGGCGGCTCTGGCAGAGATGCAGGGACAATAGAAATTTATGGCGGCCAAGTAACTGCTGAAGGCGGCTGGTGGTCAGCAGGTATAGGCAGCAGTTATTATATTGGGGATGAAGCCAGTGCTACGGTAATAATAGGCGGCGGCCAAGTAACAGCGACCGGCGGCGAGTGGGGCGGCGCAGGTATAGGCGGAGGTGCATACTCTGGAGCAGGCACGATAAAAATTGCGTCTGGACTTGTTTCCGGCGGTTCAATAGTTGCACAAGGGAGAGATGGAGGACAAGACATAGGCGCAGGTGTCGGATATACCGGGACATACACAGACTATGATGACACTCAAAACATAGATGTTCCTGACCCTCCTGCACCGGCAGGCTATGAGACGCGAACAATCACCAGACAATATGAGGTAACAATTGAGGAAGAAACCGAAGAAAAGGTAACAATCTCTAAAGAAGTCGAGATTCGCAAAACGGTCATTGAGGAAACTACGTTCGTGGACTTCATCACACAGTCTCCAGCGAGACGAGGCTTGACGGGGAGCAGTATCGGTGAATCTCTCCTCTCAGCAGGCAGTCAGACTCTCACGATAACTCAGGGAAACGGCAAAACTGCGGAAATAACGCTCTATTCCACAGACACTATGAGCGAAGTGGCCGCAAAAATTAATGATGCCATAGCTGGAACTTTGGGACAAGCTAGGTACGCGGACACACAGACGAAGTTCTGCACAATAGAGAACATCTCCGGCAATGGGTCGCCTGTGTACACAAGAGGTTATGTGCGTGAAGCAGATGGCACGCTTGTCCTCGACGGTAACGGAAATCCTATAGAGACCGGCGAGAAAGAACTTGTAGGGTATCAGACCACACCTATGCTTTTTGTCCGTTCCGCCATACCCGGCAAAGACGGCGAACTCTACTTCTCCGGCGACCAGGACCTCCTCAACGCTCTCGGCCTCAACACCATTCAGGAGTCCTCCGAGAACACCCTCACCGCAAACGTCTTCGATGCACATTCCGGCCAAGTCGTAGCCTCCAACGTCAAGACCTCAGGCAGCGAGTTCGTCAGCCTCATTCCTCCTGAGATTGATATTCAGGTCGACATGATGGCTGGCCTCCGCTCAAACTGGGACGAGACCACAAAACGCTTCATCACCGCCGGAAGGGACGTTTACACCGCCATGCTGCACCTCAAGAACAACGGCACAATCTTCCAGACCGGCGCAAACAGCGGAGAAGACTTCATGATCCAGCTCGGAGATTCCTCCTGCGATGCCCTCAACCTCTCACGCGTCAACGTCCTCACACGAGAGACAGCCTCACGCTCGATAGGCCTCATCGACCGTGCAATCAGCAGACTTTCAGCCCAGCGCGCGAAAATCGGCGCATACCAGAACGCCCTCGAGCACACCGTCTCGAACCTCACAATCTCAAGCGCAAACCTGACCTCAGCAGAAAGCAGGATACGCGACGCTGACATGGCCTCAACAATGACGGACTTCATACGCTATCAGATTCTCAACCAGTCCGGCACGTCGATGCTCGCGCAGGCAAACCAGCTCCCGCAGTCGGTGCTCAGCCTCTATCAATAGTCCGCCTGTTTCGCGGTTGAATGACCATGAAATTTTTGTATAATTATCCAGTTCAACCCATATACATACAACTCAATATCACTCATCAAAGGCAGGAGGTGAGCATACTATGGCGGATAACCCTACTATAGCCGAGATCAGAGCTGCGGAAACGGCGGCGGCTAATGCTGTGCAGAAAGCCAAAGAAGACGCGGCCAAGAAGCTGAACCGTGCGAGCGCGGACGCTGAAAATTCCCTCAAGGAAGCCAGGCAGAACGCAGCCCGTCAGTTCAGGGACAAGATTCGCAGGGCAGAAGAGGCAGCCGAAGCCAAAGCCCAAGCACTTTTGTCAAAGCGCGAAGCCGACGCTAAGGCATTCTACGACAAGCAGAAAGGCAAGATACCTGCAGCTGCTTCATTCATAACGGAAGAGGTGATGAAGAGATATGGGAGTAGCCAGGCTTAAGAAGGCAGAACTGTATTATCACAAGTCCGTTCATGAACAAATCGCCGCTGTACTTCAGGAATCTGGTGCATGTCAGATTATCAGCACCTCAGAAGAGAGTTTTACCCCTCCCGCTGACATCGAGGCACTGATTGCGAAGAACGACGAAAAGCTCTCTGACGTACGTTATCTGACCAGAACGCTCACCCCGCACTATGTTGACCCTGTCCCTGCACTTGACAGGATGCTGGGCGAGAGGCCTGACGTTACGATGGCTGACCTCGAGGAGCTGGCTGCTCAGACGGACTTGAAGGCGGTGTGCGATTCCGTCCGCGCCGTCGAACGTGAGACAGGAGACACAAGGCAGAAGCTCTCCGAAGCCAGAATGAACGCTGCGCTTCTCTCTGAGCTGTCGTTCTTCCCCTATCCCCTGTCTGTGATTACCGAAGGAACGCGCACTGTTACCGGCCTAATCGGCACTCTGAAGGCCGCAAACATAAGCGGGTTCAAGGCGGCACTCGGAGACCTCTCGAAGTTCAAGGACGACTCCGAGATCGTGATTGCTCCCGTCGGCGAGAAAGCAACCGATGTCTACGCGGCTGTTATCTTCTCGCGTGCGGTTGAGGCAGAGATCCGCGAGGTCTGCGCAAAGAACGGGCTCGCGCTCGTCGAAGTTCCTGCTGTCTTCACGGGAACAGCTGACGAGGAGAAGGAGAAGTTCACCGTAGCAGTTATCGAGCTTGAGGCGAAGGAAGCAGAACTTGGCCGGAAGATGTCGGCTCTTGCACAGGAACATGTACCCACAGTACAGAAGCTCTCCGACTACTACAACAGCCTTTCAGCGCGCTATAACGGCATGGCGAACAGCGACGAGACGGAATGCACGATGCTGACGCGTTTCTGGATTCCGACAGAGAAGGCCGACGCACTGCGCCAGAGCATTGAGGCAATCGGCACGGACATAGAGCTCACGTACTCCAACCCCGCGCCCGACGAAGAACCTCCTTCACTGCTCAACAACGGCAACACTGTCAGGCCGTTCAACATTCTCACGGAGCTTTATTCCTCGCCGAAGTACAGAGGAATAGACCCGACACCGCTGCTTGCACCGTTCTTCTGGATTTTCTTCGGAATGTGCTTGGGCGATGCAGGGTATGCACTCGTCGTGTTCGGGACGATTCTCTGGGTCTTCAAGAAGTATAAGAAGATAGCTCCGGGCGTTAAGGATTTCATCAAGCTGTTCCTGTTCTGCTCGGTGTCGACGTTCATTTACGGCGTAATCTCCGGCTCGTTCTTCGGGAACTTCATCGACAGCTTCCTTCCTCCTCTGATTCCCATGAAGAATGCATTGATGCTCGTTGACCCGATGACCAACCCGATGCAGGTTCTCGGCATCTCGTTATTGCTGGGAGTTATTCACCTGATGTTCGGACTGTTAATCGCGGCTTACGACAAGCTGAGGCACGGAGAGTTCATCGACGCGCTCGGGAACGACATATCATGGTTCCTGCTGATTGTGGGCCTGTGCCTGTACGGCGTGGGGCTCGGCGGAATGCTTCCCCCTCACTTCATACAGGTCGGCGGGGCAATGGCGGTACTCGGAGCTGTGATAATCTTCATCTACGCCGGCAAGGGTGAGCCCAACTGGTTCAAGAAGATAATCAACGGTTTTCTTGCGCTGTACGGTTCAACGTCGTATCTGGGAGACATTCTCAGCTACAGCAGACTTCTGGCGTTAGGTTTCGGCTCGGCAGTTATCGGAATGGTCATCAACCTTCTCGGAGGACTGGCGGCGGATATTCCGTATGTCGGGTGGCTGATTGCTGTAACCGTCATAATCGGCGGGCACATCTTCAGCATAGCAATAAACATTCTGGGGTCATTCGTTCACCCGTTAAGGCTTCAGTATGTAGAGTTTTTCGGCAAGTTTTACACGGGAGGCGGAGAACCGTTTACCCCGTTGACGCTTTCACAGGAATATGTGAACGTCAGAGCATAACTTTATCGTGAAAGGAACGTGTAAATCATTATGGAACATTTAGGACGCTCACTCGCACTGTTCGGGGCAGCACTGGCAGCAGCACTCGCCGGCATCGGTTCAGCAATCGGTATCGGTGTTGCAGGCGGAGCAGCAG
>JAFSWZ010000025.1 GCA_017450125.1 Synergistaceae bacterium
ATCATCGTCGTCGTCGTCATCGTCGTCCCGATTCGTGCTGCTCTCTTCCGCCGCCCTCATCAGGGCAGTAACCCCGTCTTCGTTCTGCGCGTCAACGTCCGCTCCTGCGGCAATGATGAGGCTGACCACGTCGGGGTGCTCGAAGTTCTCTTCCGCCGCAATCATCAGGGCGGTAACCTCGTCTTCATCCGTTGCGTCTACATCAGCTCCCGCCTCGATGAACATGCGCACAGTCTTTGCGTCCGCGTATTCGGCGATGAGCATCAGCGGAGTTTTCCCCTCGCTGTCCTTAGCGTTGATGTCCGCACCGTTCTCGAGAAACTTGTTGAGCATCTTTGCCGTGATTTGAACCTTCTCATTGCGCGCGGCTCTGAGGAGGTCTGACGAAGCATCAGCAAACGCGCACGACACTGCCGCAAGCAGGAGAACAACCGCAACAACTGCCTTCTTCATGAATTATCACTCCTTAACAAAGAAGCGGAGGAAGAACGTTCCCCCGCCCGAAATTCTGTGTTCCGAGAAACTTACTTGCTCTGATGATGTGCAAGCATTACCGCACCGGCGATTGAGAGGAGCTTTGCGCGCGGTGAGTCTGCACGGCTGGTGAGGACTACGGGTGCTGCTGCGCCGATGATGAGTCCTGCGGTCTCGCTGCCCTTCGCGAAGAAGCTGATGGACTTTGCCAGAGCGTTGCCGACCTCGATCTGCGGGACAAAGAGAACGTCTGCGTGTCCTGCAACGGGGGACTTGATGTGCTTGATGCGCGCGGCTTCCTCGTCGATTGCGTTGTCGAGGGCGAGAGGCCCGTCAACGACGCAGTTCTTTATCTGTCCGCGAGCGTTCATCTGGACGAGTGCTGTCGCGTCGAGGGTGCAGGGCATGTCGGGATTGACCATCTCAACGGCGGCTAGGCACGCAACCTTAGGGCACTCAACGCCCAGCGAACGTGCGAAGTTCACGGTGTTCTGCACGATGTCAGCCTTCATCTTGAGGTCAGGATACATGTTGAATGCGCCGTCAGCGATGAAGAGTACGCGGTCATAGCCCGGCACTGAGTGAAAGTAGCAGTGTGAGATTGCTCTCTTGCCGACGCGGAGGCCGACTTCCTTGTTGAGCATTCCGCGAAGGAAATTGTCAGTGTGGAGCTGACCCTTCATGTAGATGTCTGCGCGCTTGGACGACACTTCGGTTACGGCGACGATGCCGCAGGCTGCCTCGTTCATCTCGGGGATGATGTGGTAGCTGGACTCGCTGGCTCCTGCTTCGGCGATGCAGGCCTTGACCTTCTCGGGGTTGCCGACGAGCGTTGCCTCGACGAGACCCATCTTGCGGGCTTCCTCGATTGCGGAGATGAGCCCCGCGTCCTCAGCCATAGCGACGGAAATGCGCTTGCGGCCTTTCTCTGCACAGAGCTTGGTGGCTTCCTCGATTAACTGCGACAGTGAACGAATCTGTTCCATGAAAATATTACCTCCTGTGAATATATTGCGGCTTCAGGATTGCTGCAACCCTGAAGGTGTTACTCTGTATGCCAGCAGAATGCTGCTTACTCTAACCACTTCTCCATATATTTCTTGTAGAGCTCATAGAGCTTCTGCGTAACCTTGCCGGGCTTGCCGTCAGCTATAGTGATGCCTCCGATCTTCGCGACACCGACAATCAGCTTCATGCTCCCCGTGATGAACGCCTCCGACGCGCCGGTCAGCTCCGACCACAGAGGGCATCTCTCCTCGACTACGTAGCCTTCCTGCCTCGCGAGCTCAATCGTGGCAGCCCTCGTTGTGCCCTTCAGGACGCGGCTAAGCGGCGCGGTGATTATCTTGTCCCCGCAGATCAGGAAGAAGTTGCTGTGCCCGCATTCGGTTATCTCTCCGCCGGGACAGTAAAGTATGTCGTAGGCTTCTTTGGGCATCTTGTACGTCGCACGGTAATTCACGCTCTTGACTTCCGGGTTGTCGCGGCCGAACGAAACAGGCTCGAGGATAACTCCGCGCTTTCTTGCCTCCTCAGAGAGCAGCCCGACCTCGTCGAAGATAACGAAGAATCTCGGCTCAGGGAAGCAGCCCTTCTCCACGTCGAAGTCGTCTCCGCCTGTCAGGAACGTACGTACCCTAACGTCCTTGCCGCACTTGGCGATGCCTTCGCGGACAATGTTCTTCATGAACTCAACGTCAGGGATGTTCTCTATGCCGGAACTCTTCGCGCTCGCTATGAACCTCTCCATGTGAGGAGTCAGCATCAAGGATTTTCCCCCGAACGACGCAAACGCCTCGAAGACTCCTACTCCGCGCTGTATTATCAGGTCTGAGAGAGGCAGGCACGCTTCCTCAGGCTTCACAAACTTTCCGCCAACGTAACATAACAGCATCACTTCTAGAATAACCTCGCTTCTTTCTCGTCTTCAGGGACATCACTTGGCCGGTCGAACGGATCAACTTCCAGCCTCTGGCCGAACGATGCCTGACGGTTGGGAAATGCCTTGATGCCCAGCGAAAGCCCGATGTGGTCATCTCCGCCGGAAGTCCTGTCGTCCTTGTAGTGCAAGTCCCATATCATGCAGTCCGTCTCCCACTGAAGACTGTAGATAACTTCGTCAATCATGCTTTCATCCAAATCATAACTTCCCCTGAACGCCGCAAAGACTTCACGGCCAAGCGGAAACCTCACCTTCTGATGAACACGCTCTCTCTTGCGGTACTGATCCCAATGCATGGGACTTTCTCCCCAAGTGTATTGACGTTCATAACCTGTTCCTAATTGGAATGCCCCTATTTTATAACGCAATCCCGTAAAACTCCTCAGCATTTCGTGGTCAGAATCATTGCGGTCATAAAACCACGCCACGCCCTCAGAGTTCACGAAAAATTCTCCCCAGTCAAGGCCGTATTCCGCGTAGTTCCTGAAGCCCAAGCCGTAACGTGTTGTGTTCACGCCGTCGGGCTCTCCGCGAACGGTCTCCTTGAAGCTGCCGTAGGACGCGAAGATTCTCATCCACGAGTACACCGAGCTCTTGAACCACGGTGCCCACACCACGAGTTCCGGCCTTCGGTCAAGCCTGCCCTTGAACTCGTTGAGGCTGTCCTTCTGGTCAGAGATGTATTCGTTGTGGCTCCAGTTTATGCGGGCGTTCCAGCCTTTGTGCGAGTATATCAGGGAAGCGTACGGCCTCCATACTCTGTCGTCCCACTCCTCGTCCCAAGAATGTTCTACTCCGGCCAAGATCGAGAAGTCCTCGTTAAGCTCCTGCTCGACCTCAAGCATGAACTCGAAGGCAGCCTTCTCCGCGTAAGAGATCCCTATTGATGCTGCGCCGGTCTGCCAGCCGAGAGTGGTAGTTATTCCGCCGCTCGTGCCTTTGCTGTCGCTGTGCTGAAGGTAGGGCATGAAGGAATACTGCAACGCTCTGCGCTTGAGCTGGACGACGTAATCAAGAGGCGACGTGAACAGGTAAGTATTGCCGAGATAGACGCGCGGTTTCTTGGCCGTAACGCTTCTGCCGGGAATGAAGGATACTACTTTGGACTCGAGCCTGTAGTGAGGGTGCTCGAGTGCGCAGGTAGTGAGTGCGACATTGCGCCACTGCAGGAGGTAGTCTTCAGGTCCTCCCTTGACGAGCCCGCGGGACTGAGCGAGTTCCCACGGCATCACGTCTATTTCGCTGCCGTAAACGTAGAGGACTCCTCCGTTCTCTCCGGCGGCAATGCGGGTGATCGCGCCGGTTAATATCCCTTCGCGGCTGTTGAGGTCATACTCCAGCTGGTCGCCCCGCAGACTGCGCGAGCCTTTCGTCAGGACAATCTGGCTTCCTGGCATCGGCATCGCGTGAACTTTCTGCGTGTCAGCGTCGTAATCTATGCGCTCGGCCATTATCGTCGTGTCCTGATAGGTCAGAACGGCGTTGCCCTGTGCTGTGGCCTGGCCGGTCTCGTCGTTGAACGAAACTCTGTCGGCGTTGAGGGTAACTTGTTCGGGCGGAGAGGCTTGCTCTTCCGAAGGTATGTCTGTGTAATAGTCCTCAAAGTCAGCGGCATGGACTCCCGCAGGCTGCAGGCAGAAAATCAGTAGTAATACTATTAACGTTCTAAGGGTCTTACCCATTGAATTACGCCTCCCTGCTCTAATAATATCACGCCGCTTTTGTCTATGCTTGCGATTGGTGTGCGCAGCAAAAATTCATCATCGTAGAGCGTGAGGCCTTCAGGAAACACGAGTGAGTTCTCGGACTCCTGCCACGTTAATTGCCTGCTCTCTAGGTTGAGGGTTCGGTTGTTATTTTGCAGCGTGCCCAAGAGGCTCGAGATGCTCGCGGCCTTGAGGTCATGTGAGTAGATGCCTTCACGCCCGAAGAAGTACCATTCGCCTTTGTCGCCGGAGATGTGCCGCCTGATGTCGAGCGAGCGGAGGTGAACTGTGTCGCCTTCCCTGTCGAGGTAAGGGACTTTGACGCTCCAGATGTCGCCGGAGATCTCACGGGACATTCGGATGTTCTCCATGACGAGGCCGGGCATGTTGAGGAGGCTGTCGCGGAGAAGGTCAACGTCGAGCTGCATATCACGCATTGCGTAGCGGACGAGCACGACGAGCCCGAAGAAGAGCGCGCACATTATGATTCTTGGGCGTGAGAGCTTCATGGGAGAAAGCTATTTCTTGTACACGTCTCCGCGCGATTCCAGCGTGTGCACTGCAAAGATTCTTTCATCGCGGCATACATCCATAATCAAACGCCAGCCCCCGACTCTGAGGCGGTACCCATCACGTCCCTTGAGAGGCTTTATGTCAAGAGTTTCGGGCTTCTCTGCTAAATCGCGAATCGCCTGCTTGATGCGCTCTTTGTCTGGGTTAGGTATGCGTTCCAGCCTATTCTTTACGGACTTCTTCAGTGCCACTTTCCACATAGCTATAACCTACAGCCCTTTCATGAACTCATCAAGCGTAAGATATTCACCGTTCGTGAACTCTCTGCGCCCTTCCTCAAGCTGAGCTTCTTCCTCCTCAGTCAGCGGAGCATCAGCCCAGTCGTCGTCATCCTCTTCAAGAGACCAGCGCAAATACTTGGCATAGTCCGCCAGCTTCGCAAGTTCTTCATCACCCAGCAAAGACAGTTCCGCATCTAGTGCCAGATTCCCCGTCCAAATTTCCTTCTTCTCTGCTGCTGCTACAGTCATGATTTATTCCTCCTCATAAATTTCTACCACACTACGCGCCAAGATGACCCCTCGCGCGTTACCCCCAGCGTCCGCGTCAGCACCTGCTTGAACACCAGCGTCTTGCGCGTCGTGATGACCTTCGCCCTCTCCTCGCCGATCCAGTCAATCCGGTAATCACTCTTCAGCCCCTGCCTCAGCGCGGAATCCTTCGCGACTTCCTTCGCAAAGTTCTCGCGCGAAATGTTCCGCTTCGACGCGTCGGACAGCATCGCGTACATTTCGTCCGCCCTGTTGTCTGCCCACAGGCTCAGGAACTTCCTCAGCACGCTTTCCCTGCTTACGTACGAACTGTCCACGTTTGCCGGCCTCGCCTGAGGAACTGGAGGTGTCTGCACCGCTGCCAGAGCGTCCTTGCTGTGAATCATCCTCACGAACTCCGCGATGTCCTTGCTGTCGTCCTGGAAGATCTGCGGTATCGGCTTCTGAGGAACAACAGGCGGCGGCGGAGTTACGGGCTTCTTCTTGGCCGGAACGACGGGAGCTTTCTTCACCTGCTTCTTAGGCGGAAGGGTAACGACGACGACATCATCCGCTTTCTTGGCCGGAGCTGGAGCTTCAGGAGGCGCGAACGAAAACAGCCGCTCCTCGCTGTCCATGCCCCGCAGTGCTATAACGTAGTCCTTGCTACCCTGCTTCGGGAAGAACACCAGCCCCTGAACCACCCCGCCGGAAGGATTATCCAGACTGTTGTCGTAACGTGAGGGCTTTACGCGTTCGCCGGTTGCGGCCAAGAGAGAGACATTATCCTTGACGGGCGACAAGTTCACCGGCCTCGCACCGAAAGAGTACACGCTCACCAAGAACGTCTCTGACTTGTCCAGCTGAAGCTCCGAAACGAAGTTCCTGCGGTAACGCTCGCGTTCTGCGTCGCTCATTCCCGTTCTGGCGGCCTCAGCTTCTGCCCACACACCGGCAATCTCCTCAGGGTAATGCACCACCCACACAAAGCAGTCCTGCCCCCAGTGCACCGCAGTATTGCGCTCGAGAAGCCGTATCGTCTCGCCGGAAGGAGACGCGTCCGCATAAAAACAGCCCGCCCCGACAATCATCAGGGCGAGCAGTAAAACTTTCAGCTTAGTTGACATTCTGTTCAGGAGGAAGCTCGAAGTCCCCGCCTGTGCTCACCGTCCCGGAGTTCGTCGGTGCTCCGTACTGCCCCCTGTTGAACACATCGCCCTTGATTATCGTGTCCCTGTTCGGGTCGTAGGTATCCTGTTGCTGTGATGAGGTCTGCACCTCTGGAGCTGTCAGCGTCGGAGCTGTCGTCTGTAGGCTTATCGGTATGGGATAACCCGACACGACCATGTCGCCCGAAGTCTGCACGAACGTTACCGAGCCCACAGGAATCTTTATCGAGTTCCCGCGAATGAACGCACCGCTCACCAGCCCGACCGGCCCGAGAAGCACTGCCCCCGCGAGACTGACTGCACCTGCTCCGACGATTGCACCTTCGCCGCGCGCTCCTGCTTTGCGTGCGTCCTTGATCGCCTTCTGCGCGGCATCACCCACAACTACTGCCGGCCTCTGCGGACCGAGCGGCTTGAGTTCGTTGAACGACAGCCTGACTTCGCCGGGTATCCCGAACATTCTCGGACGTTTGACCTCACGGACTTCCGTCATCAATAACGACCCTGCAGGTGCTACAAGATTTTGATTGACGATTAAATCATCAGTAAGCTCGAGCCTCACGAAGTCTCCGGCCTTCGACGTTGCCGGGCTGAGTTCGTCCATGAAGCGGAACTTCATCGTTGTGTTGCTGGGCAGGATTACGGGCTGTGAGGTTACAGGATCCATCACCAGCGTCGCAAGAAGGCTCTCTACCCTCATCACAATGGGATTTCCTGAACGCGACGAACCCGTCAGGTTGGTCTCGAGGTCATCAAGCCTCCGCACTGCCGGTTCTGAGGCGCGAATCTTCTTGTCCACAACCCATTCTGCTACTCCGAGCTTGAACATCATCGAAGGCTGTTCCTCTGTGCCTATGTCGAGGAAGTTGAGGATTGCCGCATGACGTTCCGCTATCGTGCCGGGAAGGCTTCTGCCGAACAAGTCTCCCTCAACTTTCGCGAGCCTGTCGATAAGTCCTCCTTGTGCAACGTAGCCGTAAATTATCTTCTCTATCTGTTCCATCATCTGATTCGACGAACCGCCGTTCAAATCAGGGTCAGGCACAGCCTCCGAAGCAAAACATGCTGACGATACCAACGCCAGCACAACCGCAACAACGCAAATCTTCACAGCCTTCATGAATTGTCTTAAGCCTCCTTTGTCTTCGCTCTCATGTATCTTGCCGCCGCCTCTATGAACCCGTCAAACAGCGGGTGAGGCCGTGCAGGCCTTGACTTGTACTCGCCGTGAAACTGTCCTCCGACGTACCAGATGTGCTCCGGCAGCTCCACAATCTCGACGAGATTTCTTTCTGTGCACACGCCCGCTATCTTCAGACCAGCCTTCTCGAGGCGTTCCCTGTAGGCGTTGTTGAACTCGTAACGATGCCTGTGGCGTTCGCTGATGTGAAGAGTCCCGTACACCTGCGCGCTCTTCGTGCCCTCTACGAGGTCGCACGGGTAAGCTCCGAGCCGCATTGTCCCGCCCTTGTCGCTGATGCCCTCCTGCTCCTCCATGAGGTGAATCACGGGGTTGATGGTTGCGGGGTTCATCTCCTTGCTGTGAGCGTCAGAGAGACGGCAGACGTTGCGGGCGAACTCGACGACCATCATCTGCATTCCCAGACATATACCGAACAGCGGGACGTTGTTCTCGCGCGCATACTTGGCCGCAAGAATCATCCCCTCAACTCCCCTAACGCCGAACCCGCCGGGTATCAGCACTCCGTCAGCGAACTTCAGAATCTCCGCCGGGTCTCCCTTCTCGAGGTCTTCTGCTTCAACGGAAACGATGTTCACCCGCACCGAATGCGCAATCCCCGCGTGATAGAGAGCTTCTACTACGCTCAGGTACGCGTCCTTGTGCTGAATGTATTTCCCGACAAGCGCGATGTTCACCGTTTCGGGTGAGTTCATGAACCTGTCAGAGGCCTTCTCCCAGTCGCTGAGGTCAGGTTCTGTGTCGCACGGAAGCCCTAAATACGTCAGAATGAGGTTGTCCAGCCCTTCCCTGTGAAGGCTGAGCGGAACTCTGTAGATCGTCGGTTCGTCCCGTAACTCAATGACTGCTTCAGGCGGAACGTCGCAGAACAGCGCAATCTTGTGCTTCATTCCGTCGTCCATAGGGCGGCTCGTACGGCACACAAGCATGTTGGGCAGAATGCCTATCCTGCGGAGTTCCTGAACGCTGTGCTGTGTGGGCTTGGTCTTGAGCTCCTTCGCGGCCTCAAGGTACGGGATTAACGTAACATGACAGTACACCACGTTATCACGCCCGACGCGTACCGCCATCTGACGGATTGCCTCGAGGAACGGCTGACCCTCAATGTCCCCGACAGTTCCGCCTATCTCCACAACAAGAACATCAAGACCCTCGCCGGCCTTGATGATTCTCTCCTGAATGTCATTCGTTATGTGCGGGATTACCTGAACCGTTCCGCCGAGATAATCCCCTCTGCGTTCCTTCTTGATGACGTGCGAATATATTTTACCCGTCGTTATTGAGCTCCGTTCGCTAAGACTCTCGTCAGTGAACCTCTCGTAGTGGCCAAGATCCAGATCCGTCTCCGCTCCGTCGTCCGTTACGAACACTTCTCCGTGCTGAAACGGATTCATTGTCCCTGCGTCAACGTTGAGGTACGGGTCTATCTTGAGGTTCGAGACCTTAAGGCCGCGCTTCTTGAGGAGCGTACCTATAGACCCTGCTGTTATGCCTTTGCCCAATGACGAAACTACTCCGCCGGTTACGAATACATATTTTGACATGCTATCTGCTCAGGTACTTGATGGGGTTTACAGGGCTGTTGCCGTTGCGAACCTCGAAATGAAGGTGCGGACCGGTTGAACGTCCTGTAGTTCCGATTCTCGCCACCAATTGCCCTGATGACACACTCGCTCCCTTTCCTGCTAATAACGTACTGCAATGCGCGTACAGTGTTGACTGGCCGTTGGCGTGCTCGATAACTAACACCTTGCCGTAGCCTCCCATCCAGCCGGAATATATTACCTTGCCGCTTCCTGCCGCTTTGATGGGGTCATTCCTGTTCGCCTTGATGTCTATGCCTGTGTGGAAGTCCTTGCGCTTCGTGATGGGGTGCTGCCTCCAGCCGAACGGGCTGTTGATTCTGCCCATGACCGGCCACCTGAACCCTCCCTTAGCCTTGCGCACAGCGACTTCTCCGCCGGAAGGCTTCTCTGTTTTCTGTGCTGGAGTCTTCTGCGCTGTCTTGGCCTGCTTGGGCGCGGGCTTCTTTGCGTCGGCGACTTTGGCGGGCTCGTGCTTCTCGACGAGGCCTTCAGGACGTGCTCCGGGCAGGAACACTTCATCGCCGGTCTTCAGCGAAGCGACATTCTTGTCTGCGTTGACCAGACGAATCTTGCTCATGCTCACTCCGTAACGCTTGCTGACTGCCTCGATGGTCTCACCCTTCTTGAGGACGTAGAAGATTCCTTCCTGGTTCGGAATCCTCAGCATTGCTCCTGGCCTCAGACGTGCGGAGGTCTTGAAGGTGTTGCTTCCGACGAGGGTATCAAGCTCTATGTTCTGTGAGTTAGCGATTGACCACAGGGAGTCTCCCTGCGTTACGATGTAGTTCTTCGTCTTGATGGGCTCGAGTTTCTCCTTAGTGGCGGCTACCCTCATCTGGCGCGTGCGGACTTCGTCGAGGGTGTCCTCAACCTTGCTTGCGTCTCTGGGGATTAATAGGAGCTGGTTCTCGGAAAGCCTGTTTGCGTCTTTGAGGCCGTTAGCCCTCAGAACGTCTTGTGCTGTGATGCCGCCGTGTTCGTGCGCTATGTCGGAGAGCGTCTCGCCGCTCTTGACGACGTGCTCCGACCACGCGGGGCCTTCTTCCGCGAGCTTAGGTTCTGCGGGGGCTTGCGCGGTCTTGACCTCGATGATCTCTTCCTCTTCTTCGTCATCGTTCACCGGCACGTCAGTACCCGGCTCGTGGACGCTCAAGGTTATGCTCTCGTAGTCCGACAGATACTTAGGGAGCGGGCCGAACTCCTCCATCATGTTGCTTCTGGCTTCAGCATACATCGCCGCAATCTCCGGCACATCCTGAATATCCTCAAGCTCGGTAACTTCTACATGAACGAGGCTTCTTGTCGCGGAAAAATCTTCTTCGCTGTCGCCCCAAGCCGCATTAACGCCGCTGCCAGGAGAGATGTCGAAGTGTCCGGCAGAGAACATCAGGAACGATGCAAGCCCGAACGTCATGCAGACTACAAAGCCGAACCCCCAGCAGAATCCCAGTGAAACGCCTGTGCTGTTCTTTTTGCGGTTGTTTCCCCCGCTGTTGGGGTAAGAGTCCCGCTGTCTCCCACGATCTGATCTCAAACCAATATTCCTCCCGACAGTGCCGCGCAATTATCAAGACACGCATAATTTACGACATGTGAAATTTTTGTTCCCCTATGAAATTGTAATTATCAACTGGATGGTAAGCATTATAGCATATAAGCAGATACAGCAAAATACTTACACCCAGTGTGCATATTGTAGACTTATGATTGCGGGTAATTATAGCACAGGGCTTTTCGCCTCCCTGACCCATGAATCCCAGACCTTGCGCAGTTTGTCGGAGAGCCTTCTAGTGAGAGATGCGGAAATTCCTGCGGTGCAGACTGAAACAGCGGCGTAATCGTGGCTGATGAGGGATGGGAAGAAGAAGTCGCATTCAGTCTTGTTGTCGCAGACGTTGACGGGGATTGCGAGCGCGTGTGCAACGGAGCAGATGAGGGCGTTGGTTTCGCGGCTGTTTGTGGCGGCGACGGCGAGGACGAAATCTGCGGTGAGGTCTTCGGGCAGGAAGGGACGTGTGATTCTGCGGGCGGCTTCCGGAAAGGCGGGCGAGAACACCGGGCTTACGGCGGTGATTAGTGCTCCGCAGCGAAGGAGGGTGTCAGCACGGCGCGAGGCAACGCGTCCTCCTCCGGCGATGAAGACATGTTTTCCCTGCAGGTCAATCATCATCGGGAAGTAGGGATGACGTGCTATATTATCTGTGAGTGTGTTGTCCATGCGAATATTTTAACAGGTGGTGCATGAGATGAAGAGACTTTGCAGGTTAGCGGCGATGATGGTTGTTGTGCTGGTCTTGGCCGGAGGAGCTGAGGCGGTTATCCGGGACGGGGCAGTTCGTGGCAGAAAGGGATTGTCGTTCGGGAGCATAGCCTACAGTTTCGACACGTTGAGCGTAACGATAAGGAACAAGAATCCCCACAACGTGAATTTTGGGGGAAGCATGCTGTTTCTGGACAAGAACTACAGGGTGATAGCGCGTGCGGAGCTGAGGAAGGCGGGTATACGCCGCAGGGGATCGCGGAGATACCGGGCGTTCTTCAGTCATGGGAGCGGGAATGAGGCGCAGGCGGCGAAGTACCTTGAGTGGGAGTTCTGAGAACATGAAGAAGATGCTGTGTGCACTGCTGCTCGTTGTCTGCACTGTCAGCGAAGCTCTTGCTGCCTCCAACAGCGCGGATGCCTTCATGTCCCTGACCTTCGGCTTGACCTTCGCCCGCGTCCAGAAGCGCATGGAGGACAGCGGAGCAGCCGTCCTCACTCCCCGCAAAGAATCCCTAACGATGGACGGAATGTTCGAGGGTTACCCGGCAATGTTCATCTTCGGCTTCCACAAAAAGAAGATTCTGAAGTCTAAAGCCGTCTACATCATGAGCATGGGAGACGCAGAGGCTGACCGCAGGTTCTACGAGGCCGTGCAGAAAGCCTACAACGCTTACTACGGCTCAGGCAAGGAGACCCCGACCGCCAACACCAGAGTCGGCGGAAAGATTATGCTCCGCAACGTCTGGACACCCGACCGCTACACGACAATAACCCTCACGTACAACCCCGAACTGTCGAAGCGTTTTGCGGGCACGTCGCTGAACAGCCGATTCCTACAGCTCATCTGCAAGTATGACAAGTGGGATGACTAGGACAACCCCCCAAAAGATTCTTGGGGGGTATTGCTCATAGTACTACAGTTCCTGAGGGCGAGCAGTTCAGCACAAAGAAGTGCGATGCGGCTCCTCCGTCGGTGAAAATTCTGCACATCGCCTCAGAGAGTTTTCCCGCAGGCCCGTGAACTATCGCGATCATCGTCGGCCCTGAACCAGACAGAGCATTAGCCACGCAGTCGGGGTGGTTGGTTATCTCGCTGAAGAACTTTTCGCCCGTACTGCCGGGAAAGAGCTTCGCCCTGTGAGGCTGATGAAGCCTGTCCTCCATTCCGACGCGCAGCAAGTCCCACCGTCCCATTGCCCACGCCGCACACAAGATACTTGCATGGCTCACGTTGAACACCGCATCACGGAAAGGCACGCTCTCAGGAAGAATCCTTCTCGCGTCCTCCGTGTGAACCTCGAAGTCAGGCACAGCCGCAATAACGTTCAAATCATCGGGCAACGCCGGAAGCCTCACGTAACGCAAAGACTCTCCGTCCCAGCAGGACACGGTCATTCCGCCGATACAGCAGGGCACGACGTTGTCAGGGTGTCCCTCAATCTTGGTCATGACGCGGAGAAGTTCTGCCTCCTCGTGCTTCTTGCCGCCGAGAAAGTCAGCGATAATTACCCCCGCGACAACAGCAGTCGACGAACTCCCGAGCCCGCGATTGAGAGGAACGGCGTTACAGCACTCGAACGCGAAACCCTGCGGCTCAATTCCCCATTCATCACAAGCCTTGAGGTAGCTTGTTACGATCATGTTCTTCTTTGCGTCCTTGAGCTCGTCAACTCCTTCGCCGGAAATCTCGCAGGTGTATTCGCCTTGAGGAAGAAGCTCGCTGACCGTGAAGATGTTGTAGAGGCTGAGAGCCATTCCAAGAGTGTCGAAGCCCGAGCCCAGATTCGCGGTTGTTGCGGGAACTTTCAGGGAGATTAGCGGCATTCGAGCACCCTCATTAAGTCGTCAAGGGTATCGTTAATCTCTATGGGACGGCCGACCTGGCTCATGGCTGTGTCAGGGTCTTTAAGGCCGTTGCCCGTGAGAATCATTGTTACGGTGATGCCTTCGGGAAGTCTGCCCTCAGCCTTCAGCTTCATCAAGCCTGCGAGCGGTGCACATGATGCGGGTTCGGCGAAAACTCCGCCTTCTGCGGCCAAGACCCTCTGTGCCTCGAGAATTTGCTCGTCTGTTACGGCGTTGAACTCTCCGCCCGACTCGCTGACTGCCGCGCGTGCAAGGTGGGCACTTACGGGGTTGCCGATGCGGATTGCTGTCGCGACGGTCTCGGGGTTGGGACAGGGCTTGTTGTACACGAGTGGAGCTGCACCATCGGCCTGAAAGCCCATCATTCGCGGAAGGGAAGAGATTTTGCCGAGCTTCTTGTACTCGTTATAGCCCGCCCAATACGCTGAGATGTTGCCTGCGTTTCCGACGGGGATTGCGTGCCAGTCGGGAGCTTTGCCGAGAACGTCGCAGATCTCCCACGCGCCTGATCTCTGGCCTATTAGACGGTAAGGGTTGACGCTGTTGACCATTGCACAGCCGGTCTTCTCTGCTCCTTCGCGGGCAAGTTCCAGTGCACGGTCAAAGTTGCCCTTCACCGCGATAACTTTCGCGCCGTACATTAATGCTTGAGCGAGCTTGCCGAGAGCTACCTTCCCCGCAGGGAGAAGCACGAAGCACGGGATGCCCTGACTTGCCGCGTAGGCTGCTGCGCTGGCTGAAGTGTTGCCGGTTGACGCACAGATTACCGCACGCTTGCCGTCCTCGAGGGCTTTGGCGACTGCGAGGACCATTCCGCGATCCTTGAACGAGCCCGACGGGTTGCAGCCCTCGAACTTGCCGTAAAGGTTAATCCCGAGACGTTTGCTTACGCGCGGAAGAGGAATCAGAGGTGTCATTCCTTCTTCAAGGTTTACGTCCGGTGTCTTGTCGGTGATGGGGAGAAGCTCCCTGTAATGCTTAAGTACTCCCATTAATGTTTGTACCTCCTGTTGATATAATTTCGTCATCCAATATTTTATTACGAGGTGATTTACTCATGAAGAGATTTATTCTCGCACTGCTGGTTGTCGCCCTTGCTGTGTCGTGTGCCTATGCGTGGGCTCCCAAGAAGAACGTTACCGTTATCGTCGCCTACAAGGCCGGAAGCGGCACGGACAACACCGCACGCGTCCTCTCGAAGTTCGCGACAAACACCGTAGGCCGCACCCTCGTCATCCAGAACCTCGAGGGCGGCTCAGGCTCAATCGGCTGGACTTCCCTCTCAATGGCACGTCCCGACGGACACACGATCGGCTTCGTCAACCTTCCTACACTGTGCTCAAACATCGTCGAACAGCTCGGAGACTACAAGATTGACGACTTCGTGCCCATCTGCAACCACGTCAACGAGACTTCCCTTGTAATGGTCGCCAAGAACTCGCCCTTCAACACACTCGGCGAGCTCGTTGCGTTCGCGAAGGAGAATCCCGGCAAGCTCAAGGCCTCGACCAACGGCATGAAGGCCAGCAACCACATCGGAGCTGAACTCTTGGCCAAGTCTGCGGGCTTCCAGTACATGGCGATACCTTACGGCGGAACGGCTGACCAGCTTTTAGCGTTGCGTCAGGGCGAGGTGGACTTCTCCGTCGCGAAAGAAGCAGACATCGCCGCAATGATGAGCGAGGTGAAGGTTCTCGGAGTGTTCGCGGAAAACAGAATGCCGTCGTTCCAGGATGTTCCGACGCTAGGGGAGCTCGGGTACTACGGCAAGTGGTACGGAAGCGCGAGGGCTATCGTGGCACCGAAGGGTACACCGGCGGACGTGATTGCGTTCTACGAGGAAGCGTTCAAGAAGGCGATGGAAGACCCCGAGTACATCGCGGCGGCGGAGAAGGCAGGAGTTACGACGCTGTACATGAATGCTGAGGACACCGGCAAGATGATTCAGCAGCAGTACGAGTTCTGCACCGACGAAGTGGCGAAGCTCTGGGAGTAACGTCATGAAAAAAACCGACATCGGAGTCTGTCTCGCCATGTACGGGGTGTGCGCGTTCTTCCTGTACATGACGCTTCAGCTCCCGAAGGCCGCACAGATTTACCCCTCGTGCGTTATTGCCCTCCTCGCAGGGCTGACTACCCTTCACGTCGTCAACATGATTCGCGGCGCAATCCGTGAAGGTGTAACCAGCGGGCTCGAGGACTTCAAGGATTTTCTCCCGTCGCAGTTTTTTGTGCTGTTGGCTGTAATCATTATTTATCTGCTTATCATGCCATACATCGGCTTTTTCCCGGCAAGTATACTTATGATGACAGTTCAACTCCTGTTCCTGCGCGTAAAGCTGTGGCAGATAGTCCTCGCAGAAATCGCTATCTTCGTGCTGGTCTACTGCGCGTTCACGCTGTTCCTCGAGGTCCGGCTTCCTGAAGGCACGCTCTGGGAGGTGTGGGAATGACTGAGACATTATCCCTGATGGGGCTCGGCTTCATCAATGCACTCTACCCCGTCAACCTCCTCGCAATGACCGCAGGCGTAACCATCGGCATCATTATCGGCTGTCTGCCCGGACTGTCGGCGGCTATGGGTGTCGCGCTGCTTCTGCCCATGACGTTCTCGATGGAAGCATCAACGGGAATGATTATGCTCGGCGCGATATACTGCGGGGCAATTTTCGGCGGCTCAATCTCGGCGATTCTGATTCACACGCCCGGAACTCCCGCAAGTGCCGCAACAGCGATTGAGGGCTACCAGATGACCCTGAAGGGGCAGGCCGGGAAAGCACTCGGCACGGCATGTATCGCGTCGTTCTTCGGAGGGTTGCTGTCGTGCATATCGCTGTACTTCTTCGCGCCTCTGCTCGGAAAGTTAGCGATGGCTTTCGGTTCGCCGGAATACTTCTGGCTGTCGATTTTCGGCCTCACGATTATTGCCGGAGTGTCGTCAAAGTCTATGGTCAAGGGACTGATGAGCGGTGCGCTCGGCCTTCTGCTCTCCACAATCGGAATGGACCCCATGCAGGGAGTCAAACGCTTCATGTTCGGGCAGGCTTCGCTGTACGAGGGGATAAACGTTACGTGCGCGTTAATCGGTCTGTTCTCGATGAGCCAAGCACTTACGCTAGCTGAGGCCAAGATTCGGCAGAGAGCCCGTGCCGCGAAGTTCAACGACAGGATGATACTCACGAAGGACGAGCTGAAGGAGATTGCTCCGACTATCGGGCGTTCGTGGATAATCGGCAACCTCGTGGGCATTCTGCCCGGAGCAGGAGCGTCAATCGCGTGCTTCATGGGCTACAACACAGCGCGTCAGTTCTCGAAGCACAAGGAGCTGTTCGGGCACGGAAGCTATGAGGGAGTAGCGGGTTCTGAGGCTGCGAACAACGCAGTAACGGGCGGCTCGCTCATCCCGATGCTGACGCTGGGCATTCCCGGCGAGAGCGTTACTGCTGTCCTCATGGGAGGCCTGATAATTCAGGGACTGACTCCCGGACCGAATCTCTTTGTCGGCGAGACGGCCAAGATGACTTACACGTTCTTTGCTGGGTTCGTGCTGATTCAGTTCTTCATGCTGGGTATCGGCCTTCTCGGATGCAGGGGCTTCGCGCACATTGCACGTCTCTCTGACGCAATACTCATCCCGTCAGTAACAATCTTGTGTGTCGTGGGGTCATTTGCGATTCATCAGAATTATGTTGACGTGGTGATAATGCTCATCTTTGGCATTATAGGCTGGCTCGCACGGAAATTCGGCCTCAATAACGCGGCTATAGTCCTCGCGCTTATACTCGGACCTATAGGCGAAAAAGGGTTACGGCGTTCACTTCTGCTTTCGGGCGGAGATCCGCGAATACTCTTCTCCACGCCGGTGTGCTGGGTACTGATTGCGTTGTGCGTGCTGGGAATCCTGTCGCCTATCCTCATGGACAGGATGGCACCCAAAGAGGACGAATGAACAATAACCTAAAGGAGTGAAAATCGTTATGACTCACATTATGTACAGAACCGGCAGGATGCCCCTTCTCCTCAAAATCGCAATCGGCTTCTTTCTGGGAATAATCTTCGGCTTCATCGCCGCACCAATGCTCCCAACTTCCCCTGTCCTCAAGGACACCGTTATGCCGTTCCTTGACCTCATCGGGAGAATCTTCCTGCGCCTCCTGACCATGCTCATTGTGCCGCTGGTCTTCTCGTCGCTTGTAGCTGGTGCCGCAAGTGTCGGTGATGCCCGCAAGCTCGGGCGCATCGGCATCAAGACGATAATCCTCTACCTCATCACTACAGCGGTCGCCATCGTTCTCGGACTGTTAATCGGAAACCTCATCCAGCCCGGTACAGGCATGAACATTCCCGCGAACCTCACTCAGAGCGTCAGGGAAGCAAAGCCCGTCTATGATGTAATACTCGACATCTTCCCGAGCAACCCCGTAGCCTCGATGGTCAATGCCAACATGCTGCAGATTATCGTGTTCGCGCTGTTCGTCGGAGTTGCGTGCGTCCTCGCTGGTGAGAAAGGGCTCAAAGTTGCGGCGTTCTTCGAGAACTTTGCGGAGGTAATGTACTCGGTTACTCATATGGTCATGAGCACTGCACCTTACGGCGTTTTTGCCCTCATCGCCACGACTGCCGCAAGATTCGGAATGGCTCTGCTCGCTCCGTTCGTGAAGGTAATCTCCGCCGTGTACATCGGGTGCATCGTTCATGCTGTCGTAGTCTACTCGCTGCTGATCATTCTGGGCTGCCACAGGTCGCCGCTCTGGTACTTCAGGGGAATACGCGAGGCGGCAATTACTGCCTTCGTTACGCGCTCGAGCTCGGGAACTCTGCCCGTAACTCTCTCTAACGTCCGCAACAATCTCGGCGTGTCTGAGGGTATCAGCTCGTTCGTCCTGCCTCTCGGAGCAACTATTAACATGGATGGTACGGCACTCTATCAGGGCGTGTGCGCGCTGTTCGTGGCTCAGGCCTTCAACGTTCCGATGACGCTTGCGATGCAGATAAACATAGTGGTAACTGCTACGCTGGCTTCCGTCGGTACGGCAGGAGTTCCGGGCGCGGGGTTAATCATGCTCACGATGGTTCTTACTAGCGTCGGGCTTCCCGTCGAAGGAATCGCTCTCTTGGCCGGAATTGACGTTGTGCTCGATGCCGCGCGTACGTGCCTTAACGTCGTGGGTGATACCGCAGTCTGTGCGACCGTCGCCGTAACCGAAGGAGAAACCCTCAAAGACTGACATGGAGACGATAACCTACAGAACCGCCGGAACTTCCATGCTCATAAAGATAGCTGTTGGTTTCTTTCTGGGAATACTCTTCGGCTTTCTGGCTGCGCCGCTTCTTCATGATACTCCGCTGCTCAGCAATCACATCATGCCCTTCCTCGACCTGAGCGGGCAGATTTTCCTGCGTCTGCTGACTATGGTTATTGTCCCTCTGGTGTTCTCGTCCCTTATCGCCAGCATAGCCATCATCGGCGACACAAAGAAGCTCGGCCGAATCGGTGCAAAGACTGTCGCGCTGTTTCTGGTTACGACGTTCATTGCTGTATTCGTCGGTATTGTGTGCGCAAACCTCTTCAAGCCCGGCTCGAGCATAGATATTCCTCCGGGACTGCACAGCTATTCCGCCTCACCGAAGCCGATAAGGGACGTAATACTAGACATATTCCCTGTGAACCCGATAGCCGCGATGGTGAATGCTGACATGCTGCAGATAATAGTGTTCGCACTTTTCTGCGGGATAGCTTGCCTGTTCGCAGGAGAGACCGGCAAAAGAATAGCTGTCTTCTTCGGGAGAATGTCGGAGCTGATGGAGGCACTCACCAGCATAGTGATGTGGTTTGCGCCGTACGGAGTCTTTGCGCTGATGGCGACGACTGCTGCGGATTTCGGGCTGTCTCTGGTAAAACCCTTCGCTAAGATAATTGCCGCAGTGTACGTCGGCTGTGCGGTTCATGCCCTTGCTGTGTACTCGCTGATGATTGCAGGGTTCTGCAGGAAGTCTCCTTCGTGGTTCTTCAAGGGAGTGCGCGAAGCGGCAATAACGGCGTTCGTAACGCGTTCAAGTGCCGTAACCCTGCCCGTAACAATGGAGAATGTCCGCCACAATCTGGGCGTGTCGAAGGAGATAAGTTCGTTCGTGCTTCCTCTGGGTGCAACCATCAACATGGACGGTACGGCAATCTATCAGGTAGTCTGCGCGCTGTTCGTCGCTAGGGCGTTCAACATCCCGATGACGTTCAGCCTCTACGTGAGCATTATTGTCGCCGCGACTCTCGCATCAATCGGTGCGGCCGGTGTTCCCGGAGCAGGACTCGTGATGCTCGCAATGGTGCTGACCAGTTCGGGGCTTCCTGTCGAGGGAGTCGGGCTCGTCGCAGGAATTGATGTAGTGCTGAGTTCCGCGAGGACGTTCTTGAACGTTATGGGTGATGCGGCTGTGTGTGCTGTAGTGGCTTCCAGCGAGGGAGAGGATTTGACGCAAGATAAACAGAGTGGTAGAATGCCCGCTGTGAACTACGGGGCGTAGCGCAGTCTGGCTTAGCGCGCATGGTTCGGGTCCATGAGGCCGGAGGTTCGAATCCTCTCGCCCCGACCAATTACAGAGAATAACAGAGCCGGAGGGAATAACATCCTTCCGGCTTTTTCTGTGTGCTATTGCTTTGCACCGATAAGCATTACTTTATTCCACCCGAAGTACGGCGTTGACGTGATTACGCCTTCGGGAACGTCAGGCTGTACGTCATAGCCCTCAAAGACCTGAAACCAGAACACGACATCAGCACGGCCGGACTTCAGCGCAGGAGCACGCGAGCCCGTCTCGACCGTTATGGTCTTGATGTTCGCGTGAAGACGGCGGCCGATCTCCGCGAGAATTGCTGTGTTGAAGCCAGCAGGTTCTCCGTCTGCACCGACGTAGTCCAGCGGAGGCATGTCGCCCGTAAGAGCTACGGTTATGGTCTCTGCGTCGCCGAACTCCTCGAACTTCACCGCAGGAGGGTTCTGGGCGGCCGGGCCGGAAATGTAGTCGCGCGCAAGTATCCCTATCTTCCCTTCTGCCTCCATGTCCTGCACTGCCTTGCTGAAACGTGCGCACAGCTCCGATTTCTCCTCGAGAAAGCCGAACGCAAGAGCAACAGGCATCTTCAACAGCAAGAACCCCCGCAAAGTCAGAGCCGGATTGTTCCTTAGCATGTACTCGCCGACGAACTCAGGAGCAGACATTGCCGCGATTTCTCCCCTGCTCAAGGCTAACTGCATCTGTGCAAGAGAGCCGTAATACTTCACAGAACGTTCTGACGCAGAGAGCCCTGCATCAAGAACGTACGCGGACAGCGGCATTATCTCAGGACCGCCGCCCACGCTGCTGTAGAGAGTTCCGACGACTTCCGCCGACGCGCCGGACGCAAGCACGCCCAGCATGACAATAACCGCAAAAACTTTCTTCATGAATAACTCCTCCTTTATTGTCCGTAAATTATACGGCCGATTTCCGAGTTCTTGTCCAGTATTATAATCTTCTCGCCCTTGCCGGTTAATGACTTCTTCAGGGCATCGAGCGAACGCAGGAAGTTGTAGAACTCCGCCTTCTCTGGAGTGTTGTACGCCGTCTGCAGAATCCTCATGTACTCGGCTTCTCCTTCAGCGATGATAACATCTGCGCTCTGTTCCGCCTCAGCGAGCTTTACCGCCGCTTCCCTGTCCGTGCGGTTGCGTATCTTCTGCGCCTCAGAGCTCCCTTCCGCCGTGAACGATGCTGCGATGTTCTGACGCTCGGAAATCATGCGCTCGTACACTGCCGCTTTGTTGTCGTTGGGCAGGTCAAGTGCCTTAATCTCCGTCTGAACGATTGCGATGCCGTACATGCCTATATCGGAGTTCGAGTCCTCCGCAATCTTCGTCGAGAGCTTTCCGCCCCGAGCCTCTATAACTTCATCCTGAGTCATCGACGAAATTACGTTCTTGATTGCGTTGTACACCGCAGCTTCAATGCGTTCGCGCGCACGGGCTTCTATGGCGTTGAGGGTCTGTATGTACTTCACGGGGTCTGTTACCCGCCACGTAACATAGTTATCTGCAATCATGGACTTCTTGTCCTTAGTAATCACTCCGCTTCTGGGTATGTCGTACAGGTGGAGCTTCTTCGAGATTTTCCGCACTGTGTTCACGCCAGGAATCATGAACTTTATTCCCGGAGTCCCGCTCACAGATACTATCTTGCCGAACTTGAACAGTGCCGCGTACTCGTTCGGCCCGACAATGTAACAGCAGAACATCACAGCCAGCGCAACAACTGCCGCAACAACAGCAAGCCCTATTTTCACGATTAATCCTCTCATGTCCGTACCTCCCTAAAACTTGTCGACAGGAAGCAGCTTCTGTGATTCCCCGTCGGTGATTATCACTTTGGCTTCCGGCAGAACCGCCTCTAAAGCCTCGTAGAACAGCCTCTGCTTCGTGATTAACGGATAAGCCTTGTATTCCTCGTACATGTTCGTGAAGCGCGCCGTCTGTCCCTTAGCTTCTGCGATGCGGGCAGTCTTAACGGCTTCGGCCTTCTGTATGACCTGGTCAGCTTTTGCCTCTGCGGCCGGCAGCTGTTCGGACTGGTATTTCTTGGCCGAGTTAATCATTGTCTCGCGCGCCTGACGTGCCGTCTCAACTTCCTTGAACGCCTGAATGATTTTGTCTGTCGGAGGCTCGGCATCCTGTACGGTCAGGTTCACGCACTGAAGGCCGATACCGCTCGCACTGAGCATTTCGGTGAGCTTCTCGCGCACGGAAGTCTGAATCTCGCTCTTGGCCGTAGTTATGACCTCATCGACCGGGTAATCTGCTACGGTGCTCCGAATGCACGCAAGAAGCATGTTGCGGAGGATGTTCTCCGGCGTGTCGGAGTTGTAGAGGTACGCGACAGGGTCAGAGACTTTGTACTCAAGGTAGAAGTCTATGTTCACGAAGTTGAAATCTGACGTTATCATGATGCTTTCATCCTCGCGCTGGGTGCTCCGTCCTTTGCTGTCGGTGCTGTAGCCTATTCCCGTTCCGTGAGTCGTCATGTCCACGATGTGAACCCTCTGGATGAACGGCAGCTTGAAGTAGAGTCCCGCCGTGTCGGTGCGTACGATGTTCCCGAACATTGTGATTACTGCCTGTTCCTGCTCGCCGACAGTGTAGAAGCCGTCAAAGGCTGTCAGTGCGATTGCGGCTATAACTACAACAATCGGTACAAGAAATTTCTCCTGCCTCATAAATAACCCTCCTGTACTAAAATTTTGTGCACAAAGAAATATATCATGAGGGGAGCAAGTTTTTATGAGCCATATCTATAACATTTACGGCACGAACTCTCACACAATGACCCTGCAACTCCTCGAGGCCTCCGACGCAGTGAAGCTCGTACCTTCCGGCGGGAGCGTTGCGCTGAAACCGAATCTTGTCGTTGCTGGAGACCCTGACAACGGGGCAACCACACACGCGGGAGTTCTGTCGGGGTGCATCGAGTATTTCCGCGAGCACGGAGTCCGGGACATCAGCATCATCGAAGGGAGCTGGGTAGGAGACAACACACAGCGCGCGATGAAGGCTGCAGGTTATGACGAAGTCTGCAGGAAGTACGACGTTCCGTTCTACGACCTTAAGCACGACAAGACGCGTGCAGTCTCTACAGAAATCGGGAACATTGATGTGTGCGTCCGTGCACTCGATGCCGGGCTTCTGGTGAATCTTCCCGTGCTCAAGGGACACTGCCAGACAGTAATGACCTGCGCCCTCAAGAACCTCAAGGGCTGCCTTCCCGACAAGGAGAAGAGACGCTTTCACGCAATAGGGCTCACACGGCCGATAGCTGCTCTTGGTGCGGCACTGAAGACGGGGCTAATCATCGTGGACAGCATCTGCGGAGACCTGAACTTTGAGGAGGGCGGAGACCCCGTGCACACAAACAGGATGTATCTCGGCACTGACCTAGTACAGATTGACGCATACGGGGCAGGACTTATGGGGCTGGAGCTCGACAGAGTGCCCTACATACTGATTGCGGAGAAGTGGGGGGCGGGCAGCACAGCCATAAGTGAGGGCGACATCATCACGCTCAACGCCCCCGTAAACGCAGGGAGCTACCCGAAACCGTCAAGGAGAGTTGCGAGCCTCACGAAGAACGTTCATGAGGACTCGGCGTGCTCTGCGTGCTATGCTGCTCTGGTGAGGGCACTGCACGTCAACTCAGCGGGCATGAGCAGAAGCATCTGCATCGGGCAGGGCTGGAAGGGCAAGAAGCTGCCGGAAGGTTCGCTCGGTGTCGGGAATTGCTGTGCTGGAGCTGGTGTGTGCGTAAAGGGCTGTCCTCCGAGCGCGAAAGACATTGCTGACAAGTTTGGTGCGTAAACAAATTTGGTTTTTCACTGAAGCTGCGCTAAAATACTCAAATACTATTTTTGATGCAGGCTTGACCCCATCCATGCTGGGGATGCAGAAGAGTTGTCCTGTGTCATCGAAACCAGTATCCTTCCCCCTTATCGCCCGGTGTCCGACGCAAAGATACCGGGCAATTATTATTCTCTCTCACTCCCGCGAAACTATGAGCGTCATTCCGTCGAGAGATTTCACGACTCCGTACGTGCCTTGAAGAAGTCGGCCTTCCTCTGTCCGTGCACTCCATATCTCGCCGCGACACTTCACCTGTCCTGCAGCGTCCGAGCTTATGTTTGTGAGGATTTCCGCGCGTTCGCCTATCATTCCGGGCTTGCCGGTTGTTACTCTCCTGCGCAGTCCCTTGACGACAAGATACGCCGCTAACCCGAAACATATCCCCAGAGCTACAGCTATGCCCACAATGAACGTCATCGAGATCTGCAGCAGTTCTCCGCCCGGTGCTCTGAACAGGAACACTCCGCCGAGACAGAACACAGGAAGCCCCAGCAGTGAGAGAAGTCCGCCTGTTCCTGCGTAGAGATCTATAGCCATGAGGATTATTCCTGCGAGAATGAGGACAATTCCCGCCCAGTTGAAGGGAAGCATCTTCAGGCCGATTGCTCCGAGCAGAAGCATAACTCCTCCTGTTGTGCCGAGAATGAATCCGCCGGGAGTTATGACCTCGAAGAAGATAGCCATGATTCCGCCGGAAAGAAGCATGTACGCGATTTCAGGGCTGGACACGAACTGTATAACCCTCTCGCTGAACGACATACTGACCCGCGCAACAACAACGTCATCATCAATCGATATGCCGCGTCTTCCGCGCACTGCCTTGATGAGGCTGTTCACGTCTCCGGCGATGAGGTCTATTGCTTTGGCTCTAAGGGCTTCGGTTGCGGTGAGGGAGATGCTCTCCTCAATCATCCTTTCCGTGATTTCCTGATTGCGCCCGCGAAGCTGTACGACACTGCGCATCTGTGCTTTGAGGTCGTTCATGACCTTGCTGGTCATCGTGTCGCCGTCAATGTCCTTTCCGCCCGCCGTAACGGGGTGAGCCGCGCCGATGTTCGTGCCGGGGGACATTGCCGCGATGTGCGCCGCCTGAACGATGAACGCTCCTGCGCTGGCCGCACGTCCGCCCGGTGGAACCCAGACCGCTACGGGGACTCGTGAAGCAAGAATCGCCTGAACGATTCCGCGCATTGCCTCGACGAGTCCGCCGGGTGTGTCGAGCTCGAAAACTATCAGCGAGGAAGACGATGCTTCTGCGTCAGCTATCACGTCTTTGACGTACTCCTCCATCTGTACGCCGACTGTCCCGCGCAGGGGTGCGAGGGTTACGGTGCTTCGGGCGTGTGCACAGCCGCACAGCAATAACAGCATAATAACTGCAAGTATCTTTCTCATTATTCCTTCTCCTTTCCGCGCCAGAATGTCCGAATAGGTGTCCCGGTGAAATCTTCCAGCTCCCTCAGCTTGTTCTTGACGTGATTCTCAAAGCCCGTGTTCACGAGTTCCGGGCTGTTCACAAAGAAGATGAACGTCGGCGGCTCACTCTCTGCCTGCGAACAGTAATACACTTTCAGCGCGCGTCCCTTCCTGTCGCTGGGCAGACGGTCAAACGCCAGAACATCCCTCATCAGCCGGTTGAGCTGGTTCGTCGGGATTCGCTTCTGACGGTTCGCGTAAACTGTCCGAACTGTATCGAGTATCTTGCCTACCCCGCGTCTGTTCATCGCAGAGGCAAATATCACCGGCGCATAGCTCAAGAACGGCATCTCGTCGCGGATCTTCTTCATGAGCTTCCCTGCAGTGTCCTCGCCGCTCATCAAGTCCCACTTGTTCAGTACAATCACGATGCCCTTGCCCTTCTCGACGATTAGCGAGGCCGTGCGTTTGTCTTGGTCAGTGCAGGGTTCGCGCGCGTCCATCAGCAGAAGCGCAACGTCCGACCTGTCCACTGCCCCCAATGTCCGAACGAACGAGTAATACTCGAGGTCGCCGTCGAACTTGGCCCGCCGCCTAAGCCCCGCAGTGTCGATTATCCTGAAAGCCTGGCCGTCCACAGTTATTGCCGTGTCAACAGGGTCGCGCGTCGTTCCGGCAACAGGGCTCACCAGCGAACGTTCAGCCCCCGTTATCCTGTTCAGGAGTGAGGACTTGCCCACATTGGGCTTGCCAGCAATCACCAGTCTGATTTCGTCAGCGGATTCGGAACTTTCACCCTCAATGTCGGGCGGCAAAAGCTCCGTTAGTGCGTCGAGGAGGTCATCAAGCCCCCTCTTGTGCAGTGCGCTCACCGAAAAAACGTTCTCGAAGCCCAGAGAGTACGCGTCGTTCATCATGATGTCATGCTTGGGGTCATCGAGCTTGTTCACGGCAACAACTACAGGCTTGTTCCCCTTGCGCAGGAATGAAGCTATCTCCTCGTCCGAGCTCGTCAGGCCTTCGCGTCCGTCAACGAGAAAGATTACCGCGTCGCACTCCTCCACCGCCGCCTGAACATGCGCGCGTATCCCCGAACTGAACGCCGTATCTGTCCCGAAGATTCCGCCCGTGTCGATGACGTAGAACTTCCTGCCCCTGTGCTCCGCCTCGCCGTAAAGCCTGTCCCGCGTAACTCCGGGCATGTCGTCGACGATCGCATTACGTGTCCCGGTCAGACGGTTGAAGAGCGAGGACTTGCCGACGTTAGGACGGCCGACTATAGCTATTATCGTGCTCATTAACTGTTCATGTAGGCGGAGAGCTCTTCGCCCTTCAGGCCTGAAGCAATACCGACTGCCAGACGTATACGCGCCTGATAAGGTGAGAGAAGCCCCGCGCCTATTAACCCCATCTCCAGAAGCTGGGACGCACTGCCCTCGTAGGTTTCCGTCGCCTGCACGAAGCCGTCAGGGTAACGCGACGACAGCACCACAGGAATCCCGGCTCTCACGAGCTTTCGCAGCAACGGAACCCACGTGCTCGGGACATCTCCGTCGCCGAGACCCGACACTATGAGGCCATCGAGTTCCTCAAAGCGTTTGTCCATCAGAGCACGGAGGACTACATCACCGTCCCCGAGTGCCGCACTGAGTATCGGGATGTTCCGTGCAACAGGAGCGGAGAGCTTCTGCACCTTTCTGTGTCTGGGGAAACGCAGAGATATATAGTCGCCGCTCGGCTGTGAGAAGACTCCCAACGGAGACTCCGGGAACGCAAGAAGCCCTGCCCTGTTGAAATTCGAGATTCTCAGGACATCCGCAGGTGCGTAGATTGCGTCCTGAATGCAGATGAGTGCTCCCTTGCCCGTGCACGCTCCGGAAAGTGCCGCACGTACTGACTGCGTCAGGCGGGTCGCTGTCTCGCTGTTCTGGCTTCCGGCGTTGAAGATTGAGCCGGTGAAGATTACGGGAGGGTTGAGCTCCCACACAAGGTCAGCAAAGTACGACAGCTCTGCAAGTGCCTGAATCGCGCAGGTGATTACGACTCCTCTTGCTCCTTCGTCGTGTATGAAGCCGCTCGCCATGCTGATAATGTCTGCACACATCCTCAGCGTGTAGTTCGAGGGGGGCTGAGTGCTCCATTTCTGGAAGACTACGTGGCTCTTCACGTCCTCAGGAAGCAGCGCGAACAGTTCTTCGTCGGAAAGTTCCGGGTTCTCGTGCTCCTCGTGCCTCTGTACGATTCTTCCTCCGGCCAAGAGCACAACTATCTTATCTCTGTTCTCCATAAACTCTGATACACCTCTCTAGTCTAGTAACCTAAATCCTCGCCAACTAATATGACGTGATACCTTCTGCCTTTCACTGCCTGTTCAAGGATGAGAATTGCCCTGCACATTCCGTACTCGTTCCCGGCCTGTGAGCACATTACGCATTTCCCGGCCTTAGTGCAGGCTGTGGGTTCGTTCTGGCGGATAGCGTTGGGGATTGTGGCGGAACGTGCGCGCGCTAGTCCGTCCTCAAGCGAGAAAGCCAGCTTGTTCATGCCGATAACGAACAGAACGAAGCCGTTGTTCTCTCCGCCCCACGCCATGCCTGCGACTCTGTTGCCCGTGCCGTCAATGTTGATGATGATGCCGTCCCGCGTGAGTGCGTTTGCGCTAGTCAGGAACACGTCTGAACTGTTCTCGCGGTCTCTTGCTGCCCTGCGTTCCTCTGCGCTCATCGGCCCCCAGTGCTGGTGTATGGTGTTGCCGCGCGCCTTCAGTGCGTCGAGTGCACCGATCGCCCTCACCGTAACCGTGCCGGGAATCCCTACGCTCGCACCCTCAGGCACAAGCTCAAGGACTCTCTTCAGTGCGTCCTCAGCCGTAGGAACATACTCTGCCTCGAAGCCTCTGCGTTCGAGTGCCTTGACCACTGCTCCGCCGACAATCTCATTTGCCTTGACTACGTTTTCATTCGCCATAATGTTTTACTCTCCCTTCAAGAATGTCATTTCCACTTCAATAGCGGGAACTCTCCCGAACTTTTTGCGAGCCTCGTCAAGCATCCTCTTTGCGTCGAAGAACATTCCCTTTGCGCGGTAACTTGCCGCAAGCCCGATGTACGGCCGAATGTCATTCTCTCGTATCGCGTGTGCCTTGTGGAAGTTAACGAGAGCACGGCTGTACATTCCGATGTTGAAGGCGTGGTTGGCTTCGGACATCGCCTCATCGAACGTCATCGGCCTCACCGCAGGAAGCGTTACCCTCTGAGTTTCTTCAGGCTGTGGAGGCTGTGGCTCGTCATCGTGAGGTGTGTTTCCGGGAATAAGCCTGTCTACCTCCGCACGCGCCTCGTCTCTGTGCTCAGTGTCTCCTTCGGGGAGCGAGGCAGTGTACTCGTTCCACGCGGCTATGGCTGTCTGTGTCATTCCGGCCTTCTCCGCGCTCCTCGCCAGCCCCGTCAAGAACGTCAGGATGTGCGGGTAACGTCTCGCGCCTCTCTGGTAGAGCTGGGCGGCTTCGTTGTACTTGCCCTCAGAGTAGAGAGCAGCTGCCCGGGCGTTCAGGCCTTCGGGTGTCTCTCGCTTGATGAACCACAGGCCGAAAAACGCGAACCCCAGCGTCATAAGCAGCACTCCGCAGAAAATCAACGCTTTCTGCAGGTACGGGTGAGCCGGAGTGTTCTCCGCGTCCTGCTCGCGGGCTAGTGCGGCTCTCTCCTTTCGGCTCTGAAGCGTCGCCTGAAGTCTTTGCGTGAAGTTCGCGCCGTGTTTCGGGACGGGAATATACGCGTCGCCCTGAAGGCTCGGGTTCTCGATGTAGCCTTTGTCCTCGTCGTCCTCATCGGAGCTTATGTCCGTCCACATCTCCTGCGGCGGCTCGTTGAGGTCGATGTTGAGGCTCGAGGCTTCGTGCCATGCCTGATTCAGAATCGACGAATGCTGCTCGGCATCAAGCGGCTCAGAACCTCCCTGCCAGCTGTCGGATTCCTGCTCTTCCTGCTCGGCGGGAACAGGCTCGCTCTCCGGGACTTCTTCGGGCTCTTGAGGAAGAGCTTCGGGTTCTGGGAGGGGTTCTGCGCTGCCGGGTTCTTCCTGAGGAGTCAGCCAAGAGTCAAAGAGTACTTCATCTTCAGTCTCTTCTTCCGGCTCGCTGACAGTCTGCCACGCATCATTGAGGGCAGTGATCCGCTCCTGAGGGGCTTCGGGCTCTGGGACAGGTGGCGGTGCTTCGGGTTCTTCCTGAGGTTCGGGGGGAGTTTCCGGCTCAGGCATCGGAAGCTGAGGCTGTGCAGGCAAAACAGGAGCAAGAAGCAAGCCCCCATGTCCTGCCTCGTCAGTATGTTCTGAGTTAAGCCAGTCGAATAAATCCTGAGTCAAAATCTTTTCCGCCTTGTGAGAAATAACAGGTCAGTTTAACAAGTATTCGAAAAGTTAGCAACGTTGCCGGTTTCATCTCCCTTACTGCTATAATGTGCAAAAATCTCCAAAGGATATGTGATAAATCAATGTCTGTCATGACCGTTAATACCTTGCGGTTCGGCACCGTCTCTTACGATGATGACGACCTGCTGTTCTTCCCTCGCGGCATTCCTGCTTTCGAGGACAGTCATAAATGGATACTCGCAGGCAGTGAAGACAGCGCGATACGCTGGCTGCAGAACATCGAGGACGGAAACCTAGCCCTCCCCGTAACTTCTCCCGACGCAGTACGCCCTGACTACAACGCCAAGATTCCCGACGACGAACTGAAGCTCATCGGCACAGAGAACTTCTCCGAGCTCGCGTTCCTCATCGTCTTGACCGTCCCCGAAGGTGCGCCCTGGAACATGACCGCCAACCTCCGTGCTCCGATTCTGATTAACCTTAGGACACACAAGGCAGTGCAGGTGATTGCGCTCAATGAGGAGTACCCGATAAAGCACCTGATTTTTCCCGACGATGTCCGCGAGAAGATGAAGGCTCGTGCGAAGGGAGGCGCAGAATAATGCTTGTGCTGAGCAGACGCGTCAACGAAAGCATACAGATCGGAACTGACATCGAAGTGATGGTGATAGACGTGCGCGGAGACATTGTGCGTCTCGGGATAACAGCTCCGCAGTCCACGCAGATATGGCGCAAAGAACTCTGGGACGTTATCGTCAAGGAGAACCGCACGGCCGCTTCTGCCCCGAACGTCTCGGAGATAGGTTCTGCGCAGAATCTTCCCTTGTCGACGTTCTCGAAGCTCTCGAAGATACCCACAGTGAAGGTGAACAAGAAGTGAGCATGAAGACAGCAATAATACTCGGCTCGGACTCAGACCTTCCAATAGCAGAAAAGGCTGTGGAGGTGCTGAGGAAGCTCAATCTGCCTTTCACCGTTCACGTTATCAGCGCGCACAGAACGCCGGAAGCCGCACGAACCTTCGCGAAGAACGCCAAAGCCGACGGTTACGGTGTAATCATCGCGGTTGCAGGGATGGCGGCGCACTTGGCCGGAGTAATCGCCTCGTACACGCGTCTTCCCGTAATCGGAGTCCCGGCAGCTTCGGGAGGACTCGGCGGGATTGACGCTCTGCTCTCGACTGCGCAGATGCCTTCGGGCGTACCTGTGGCGACTGTTGCGGTGAACGGCGGGGCAAATGCCGCGTGGCTGGCAGCAAGAATGCTCGCTCTCAGTGATGCTGAACTCTCAGCGAAACTTGACGCGGAAGCTGACGCAATGGCTTCAAGCGTAGAGAGGAAGAACGATGACATCAACCACAAGTACACTCTATAAGTCCGCCGGAGTTGACGTTCAGGCGGGCTACGACGCAGTGAAGCTCATGAAGGCTCACGTTGAACGCACGCGCATTCCCGGAGTGCTCGGAGGTCTCGGGGGTTTCGGCGGAATGTTCGAGCTCCCGGACGGCACAATACTCGTTAGCGGGACTGACGGCGTGGGCACGAAGCTCAAGATTGCGTTCTCCCTGAACACACATAACACCGTAGGCATCGACTGCGTAGCTATGTGCGCAAACGATGTTCTGTGCGTCGGTGCGCGGCCTCTGTTCTTCCTAGATTATGTTGCCGTCGGCAAGAACATTCCCGAACGTGTAGCCTCAATCGTTGAGGGAGTCGCAGAAGGATGCGTGAGGGCGGGCTGTGCGCTTATCGGAGGAGAGACCGCAGAGATGCCAGGCTTCTACCCTGAGGACGAGTACGACATTGCGGGTTTCTGTGTCGGGAGCGTGAAGAAGGACGAGATGCTTGACCCGTCGAACGTCAAAGAGGGCGATTCGCTTGTCGCTCTGCCGTCGTCGGGAGTGCACTCAAACGGTTTCTCGCTCGTGCGGAAGATTTTTGCTGACGTGAATCAGTACATCCCTGAACTTGGCCGGACGCTCGGAGAGGAACTTCTCACACCTACAAGAATCTACGTTAAGGATGTCCTGCCTGTTCTGCCGTTCGTGAAGTCAATTGCGCACATTACCGGCGGAGGCTTCTACGAGAATATTCCGCGCTGCCTGCCGGAAGGACTTTGCGCGAAGATAGATCGTGCGACGGTGAAGACACCGCCCATCTTTGACGTGATTATGCACGAGGGGAAGATTGCTCTTGACGAGATGTATCACGTCTTCAACATGGGCGTTGGAATGGTTATCGTTACGGCCAAGCCCGACGAGATAACAAGAGCGATAGATGGCGCGTATGTCATCGGCGAGACAGCTAGAGGAGAAGGGATAAAGTTATGCTGAAGATAGCAGTGTTAGTGTCTGGTGGCGGAACGAACCTTCAGGCACTTATTGACGCACAGAACAACGGGACATTAACCAGCGGACGCATAGTGCAGGTAATCTCCTCGAGGAGTGATGCATACGCGTTGGAACGCGCAAAGAAGGCGGGCATACCCTGCGCAGTCTGCAGCAGCGAGGCAGAGACGTTGAGGGCTCTCAAGGATTGCGGGGCAGAACTGGGAGTGCTGGCGGGGTACATGAAGATTCTCTCTCCTGAGTTTCTGCGTGAATGTGCAATCCCGATAATGAACGTTCACCCGTCGCTTATCCCGTCGTTCTGCGGCAAAGGTTTTTACGGGCTCAAGGTTCATGAAGCTGTGCTGAAGTCCGGCGTTAAGGTTACGGGTGCTACTGTGCACATGGTGAACGAGATTCCCGACGGCGGAGAGATCGTCGCACAGAAGGCGGTAGATGTGTTGGAGGGTGATACGCCGGAGACGCTTCAACGCCGTGTGATGGAGAATGCTGAATGGGTGATACTTCCGCGAGCCGTCGAAGCAGTCAGCCGCAAACTCTCACGCAAAGTGTTTGCCAGCTCTATGCGTTATCCTGGAAGAGGGATAATCACGGGCTGTACTCCGTCGGGAAAACCTATGCTCGCATATTTCATCATGGGCAGGAGCGCAGGGAGCAGAGCCAGAGTGTTCGTGCCTTCAGGTGATGACCTGTTAATCAGAATGACAGGTGATGTCTCGGACACGTCATTAATCCTCTATGCGCCGGTTCGCACTCTCGGCGACACGATAATAGTTACGAACGGAGACCAGACCGACACGATACGCGACGCGCTACAGAACGGCGGTACGTTCGAGGGGGCATTACGTACGCGGGAATACGAGCCCGACGCACCGCACTACACCCCTCGTATCAGCGCGATAATCACGCCGGAAGGTTACAGGCAGAGCATCCTGAAACGTTCGGGACGTTACTTCTTCGAGTACGCGTTCACGCCGGGCAAGGGGCATCTGATTCACACGTATGATCATGACGTAGCGCGTGATGCTGTCCTGCCGTCATTCACGGGTGAACCGAGAGAGGTAGAGATTCCTGACGACATGGAGAGTTTTGCTGTGTCGCTGTGGAATGAGCTTGATTCGGACAACAAGGTATCGCTGTACGTAAGGAGCGGAGATTTCCGCAGAGTGTTCAACAAGGGGGAATAGAGATGCAGGAATGCAGACTGAAATACGGGTGCAATCCCGACCAGAAGGCCGCAAGAATATTCATGAGGGATGATTCACCTTTGCCGCTAGAGATACTGAACGGCAGGCCGGGCTACATAAACTTTCTTGACGCGCTGAACTCGTGGCAGCTGGTGAGGGAGCTGAAGAGAGTTACGGGGCTTCCGGGCGCGGCATCGTTCAAGCATGTTTCACCGGCAGGGGCAGCACTCGGCCTGAAGCTGACTGACGAGGAGCGCAGGATGTTCTTCGTTGATGACTCTCTGCCCGTGAACGACTCGCCGATTGCGTGTGCATATGTCCGTGCGAGAGGAACTGACAGGCTTTCATCCTTCGGGGACTGGATAGCCCTTAGTGATGAGTGCGACGAAGTTACAGCCCTATACATTCAGCACGAGGTCTCCGACGGAATAATAGCACCGTCATACAGCCCTGAAGCGTTGGAGATTCTGAGGGGCAAGCGTAAAGGGGGCTACGCGGTCGTGAAGATTGATGCGGACTACGAGCCTCCCGCAGAAGAGACACGCGACGTGTTCGGGATAACGTTTGAGCAGACGAGAAGCACTGCGCCGGTGATTGAGCCTGATGCTTTCAGCAGCCCAGTAACTTCACGCAAGGACATTCCCGAAGAGGCACGGCGTGATTTGCTGCTCGCTCTGGTTACGCTGAAATATACGCAGTCTAACTCCGTGTGCGTAACTTTCGGCGGGCAGACGCTTGGAGTCGGTGCGGGCCAGCAGTCGAGGATAGCTTGTGTAAGATTGGCATGTGAGAAGGCGGAGAGAAGGCTTCTCCGTGCTCACCCTGCGATTCTTCCTCACGAGTTCCCCGCAACGATGGGACGGCCTGAGCGCGACAACGCAATTGACGAACTCACGCGCACCCTTCCCGACGGCGACAGGGCAGAGTTCCTCGCGAAGGTTCACGGTGTATCGCTGGGGAGTGATGCATTCTTCCCGTTCCCTGACAACATAGAACGTGCGGCCAAGAGCGGCGTGAATTACATTGCCCAGCCCGGCGGCTCAATCCGTGATGACCTTGTGATAAAGGCGTGTGATGAACTCGGCATCGCAATGGTAATGACGGGTCATCGTCTGTTCCATCATTGATAAGGCTGCTGCTTGCCGGAGGTCTGGGAAACCAGATGTTCCAGTACGCGTTTGCGCGGTCTCTGGCTCTTCGTGCGAACACAGGCTTGAAGATTTCGCGGAGGTTTCTGCGCAATGACGGTTTCGGGCGGAGTTACTCGCTTCATCATCTTTCTCTGCCCGAAGATTTCACGATGACGAAACGCGAAGAGAGAGCAGCACACGCATTGATGTACGTCTCGCGGAAGCTGGGGCTGAAGAACGGCTGTATTTACGACAAGAGGTTTGACGCGGTGAGGTCAGACTGTTTCGGCAGGGATAATCTGACGCTTCAAGGGTACTTCCAGAGCGCGGGGAACTTTGCGGGTTACGAGGAGACAATCAGGCAGGAGATGAAGGTCTCAACGCCTCCTTCTAGTGAGAACGCGGAGATGATTCGTGAGCTTGCAGGGTGTGAGAGCGTGTGCGTACATGTGCGGCGCGGGGATTATCTGGGCTTGAAGTTCGGCTCTGTGTGCGGGTACGAATATTATGCGACTGCAATGAAGTACATCGCTGAGCGCGTGAAGTCTCCAGTGTTCTACATGTTCTCGAACACCCACGAAGATATTTGCTGGCTGAAGGAGAACTGGGAGTTTCCGGGCTTCAGCGTGAAGTATGTTGACCTGAATAATCCTGATTACGAGGAGCTCCGGCTGATGTATTCCTGCAGGCATTTCGTGATTGCGAACTCGTCGCTGAGCTGGTGGGGAAGCTATCTCTCCGGCAGCGCAGGGATAGTGTGTGCGCCGTCAAGATGGGTTGACGACAGGCCAATAACAGAGACGAATATCTGTCTGTCTGAATGGACAATAATTGACGCTTGAAAGGAGAAATAAATTATGAACAGCACAGTAACTTTTGAGGCTAATCCTGCACTCAAAACCAGAATCGATTTTGCGTGCAAAGTTTTAGGACTTGATGTCTCAGAAATAATCTCTGAGGCATTCAACGCATATTTCCGCAAACTCATAACGGAAGAGAAGATACCCCTCGATCTTTTAGTGATCTCCCAAAGCCAAGATAAACCCGAAACAGAATACACATTTGCGAAACCCGAGCTGAGAACTTGCAAGCTGACATCAGCAGAACTATCAACTTTGGGTAAAGCTCACCTCAAGAATTACCAGCAAGCTTCACAGGGAAACCCCAAAGCCCAGAACGTCATGGGCACATACTACGAGAGCGGCAACGGCCTCGAGAAAGATTATGACAAGGCAATTTACTGGTACACTCTCGCGGCCGAGCAGGGCAACCCGAATGCGCAGTATCATTTAGCAGTCCTCTACAATAAGGTTAAAGATAACCCCTTGACAGCCTATTACTGGTTCGAAGTTGCAAGGATGTGCGGGTTCAACATTACAGCACTGCATAAAGATTACATGTTGAGAATAGCTGAGAGGCTTTCTGCGCGTCAGCTTGAGACTGCTCAGCGTGAAGCAGAACGTAAATTTTCAGAGATACAGAAACATCAATAACTAGGAGTTGATTGTATGAACGTAATGATAATCGGCGGAGGCGGACGCGAACACGCCATCGCCCGCAGTATCGCCAGCAACCCCCACATCACAAAACTCTACGCCCTTCCCGGCAACGGCGGCATCTCCGAGCTCGCTGAATGCGTGAACATCGGAGCAGAGGACATCGCCGGAATAATCACCTTCGCCCGTGAACACGCAATAGATTTTGCGGTCGTTGCCCCTGATGACCCGTTAGCTATGGGCTGTGTCGACAGGCTCGAAGAAATCGGCGTGAGGTGTTTCGGTCCGACCCAGAAGGCCGCCATAATCGAGAGCAGCAAGATTTTCGCCAAAAAACTCATGACGAAGTACGGCATCCCCACAGCTCCCTACAAGATTTTCACGGAGATAGATGATGCTCTGTCGTACTGCGCGCTTCATGATTACCCCATCGTGATTAAGGCAGACGGACTCGCGAAGGGAAAGGGTGTTACGGTCGCGGAGAACTTCAAGCAGGCTCGTGAAGCCGTAATCTCGTGCATGAGGGATAAGGCTTTCGGCGCGAGCGGAGAACGCATCCTCATTGAGGAGTGCCTCAGAGGCCCGGAAGTTACCGTGCTGGCCTTCACCGACGGCAAAACTATAATCCCCATGCTCTCGTCAATGGATCACAAACGCGCTTACGACGGCAACAAAGGCCCCAACACCGGCGGAATGGGAGTAGTTGCCCCGAACTTCTACTACACTCCAGAAATCGCTGACGAGTGCATGAAGACAATCTTTCTCCCCACAATCAACGCCATGAACGCAGAAGGCCGAACCTTCAAGGGCTGTCTGTACTTCGGGCTTATGCTCACTAAGGACGGCCCGAAAGTCATCGAGTACAACTGCCGCTTTGGCGACCCTGAGGCTGAAGCAGTCCTGCCCCTCCTCGCAACCGACCTCTTCAGCATCATGCTGGCTGTACGTGAAGAGAGGCTGAGCGAAATTCCCGTGAAGTTCATTGACGGAGCATCGTGCTGTGTGGTTCTCGCATCAGGGGGGTATCCGGGCAAGTATCTTACCGGCCACGAGATAAATTTTGGCGAGGCTGAGGAAGTTCCGGGCGTTGAGGTCTTTCACGCGGGCACAAAGAAGGAAGGCGGAAAGTTCTTCACGTCAGGGGGACGGGTTCTCGCGGTTACCGCAGTCGGAACGAACGCGCAGGAAGCCCGCGAACGTGCTTATGACGCTGTGAAGTGCATAAACTTCGAGGGAGCACGTTACAGGACAGACATAGGAGCTTGCTGACAATCTCTCAAAAGTGATTGCTAAATCTCCCCAAACACTTGCTATTATCGGTGTGAAGGGAGATGTTCTCATGATTAAGGAAGCAATAGTCAAGCTCGTCAACAAAGGCGACCTGACTTACGATGAAGCATATACAGTGATGAACGAGATAATGTCCGGCCAGACTTCACCGACTCAGAACGCGGCCTTTCTCGCGGCAATGTCCACCAAGAGCGCGCGTGCAGAGACCACCGACGAGATAGCGGGCTGTGCCGCCGCAATGCGCGAACACGCACAGAAAGTAGAGCCGGGCTTTGAGGTGTTCGAGATTGTAGGGACAGGCGGGGACAACGCACACAGCTTCAACATCTCGACGACATCGGCACTCGTAGCGGCATCGGGTGGTGTTAAGGTGGCCAAGCACGGCAACCGCGCGGCATCCTCTCTGTGCGGAACTGCTGACTGTCTCGAGGCGTTGGGCGTGAACCTCGACCAGCCACCCGCAAAAGCCGTCGAACTCCTCAAGACTGCGGGAATATGCTTCTTCTTTGCGCAGAAGTACCACGCATCAATGAAGTATGTCGGAGCAATCCGCAAAGAACTCGGCTTCCGTACAGTCTTCAACATTCTCGGCCCGCTCACTAACCCCGCTTCTCCGTCAATGCAGCTTCTCGGTGTCTATGATGAATACCTCGTGAACCCGCTGGCTCAAGTTCTCGTCTCGCTCGGTGTAAAGCGCGGAATGGTAGTTTACGGACAGGACAAGCTCGATGAAATCTCCGCGAGTTCACCCACAACAATCTGTGAGATTCGCGACGGCTGGTTCAAGTCGTACGTAATCAGGCCTGAAGATTTCGGCCTCAAGACCTGCGACAAGTCCGAGCTTACCGGCGGGACTCCCGCAGAGAACGCAGAAACCGTGCGCGCAATCCTCAAAGGTGCGAAGGGTGCGAAGCGCGACGCAGTACTGATGAACGCCGGAGCATCTCTGTACATTGCCGGGAAGGCCGCGAGCATGAAGGCAGGTATAATTCTTGCACGTGAACTCATCGACAGCGGAAAGGCATCTGAAACTTTGAGGGTGTTCATCGACGAGAGCAACAAGGCATGAGTATCCTCGACACGCTCGCCGAACACGCCCGTGAACGCGTGAGGCTCTCTAAGCAGAAATTACCCCTTGAGGTTCTGCGTGAACATGCGGAGGCACTCCCGAAAGATGGTTTCACGTTCGAGGATGCGTTACGGAGAGAAGGGCTGTCGTTCATCTGCGAGTGCAAGAAGGCTTCACCGTCAAAAGGACTCATCGCGGAAGATTTCCCCTATCTTCAGATTGCCCGCGAATACGAGGACGCAGGGGCTGATGCAATCTCCGTTCTGACTGAGCCGGATTACTTTCTTGGCCGGAACGAGTACCTTCAGGAGATAGCGGAGGCTGTGAAGATTCCGTGCCTGCGCAAAGATTTCACGGTTGACGAGTACATGATTTACGAGGCAAAGACTCTCGGGGCTTCTGCTGTCCTGCTGATTGTCTCTCTGCTCGATGATGAGACATTGAAACGTTACATCACAATCTGCGACGCGCTGCAGATGTCCGCACTCGTTGAGGCACACGATGAAAGCGAGGTACATTCAGCCCTGAACGCAGGAGCGCGCATTATCGGTGTGAACAACCGAAACCTTAAGGATTTCACCGTAGACACAGGCAACGCTTCAAGGTTGAGGAGGCTGATTCCCCGTGATGTAGTCTTTGTGTCGGAAAGCGGCGTAAAGGACGCAGAGGACATTGCACGTGTACGCGGGGCTGGAGCTGACGCTGTGCTTATCGGAGAAGCGTTGATGCGTGCACCAGACAAGCGCGCGAAACTTGCGGAGCTCAGAGGGACATTATGACGCGTATAAAGCTGTGCGGTCTCACGCGCGAAGAGGACGTACACGCGGCAAATGAGCTTATGCCCGACTATATAGGCTTCGTCTTCTGGGAGAACAGCAGGCGTTACGTTTCGCCTTCACGAGCGGAAGCCTTGAGGAGGATTCTTGCCGGAGGGATTAAGGCTGTCGGTGTGTTCGTTGACGCAGAGCCGGAATACATCGCCAGCCTCTCGGGCATAATCGACATCGTACAGCTTCACGGCCAAGAGACCGACGAATACATTGCGCGTCTTCGAGCTCTAACACCTCTTCCAATCATCAAGGCCTTCAAGTTCAGCGAGGTACGGGACACAGCGGCGGATTACGTTATGATAGACACCGGCAAAGGAACAGGCAGAGCCTTCGACTGGTCTGCGGTGAACATAACGCGCCCGTACTTTCTCGCCGGAGGCCTCAACCCCGAGAACGTCAGGACAGCAATACGTACGCTTCACCCTTTCGCGGTTGATGTTAGCTCGGGCATCGAGACGGACGGCGTGAAGGACAGCGCAAAGATGAGTGCATTTGTCGGAGCAGTGAGACAGGAGGACGGACAATGACGAACAATGCGGGACGTTTCGGCATTCACGGGGGGCAGTACATCCCGGAAACATTAATGAATGCCGTGATAGAACTTGAACGCGCCTACAACCGCTTCAAGAACGACGAGGAATTTACGCGCGAGCTTGCAGATCTTTTCAGCGACTACGCAGGACGGCCTTCGAGGCTGTATTACGCAAAACGCATGACTGAGGACTTGGGCGGAGCGAAAATCTACCTTAAGCGCGAAGACCTCAACCACACAGGCGCGCACAAAATCAATAACGTTTTGGGTCAGGCACTCTTGGCCAAGAAGATGGGCAAGACTAGACTTATTGCCGAGACGGGAGCTGGCCAGCACGGAGTCGCTACAGCAACAGCCGCCGCGCTGATGGGTATGCAGTGCGTTGTGTTCATGGGAATTGAGGACACAGAACGGCAGGCACTCAACGTCTACAAGATGCGCCTTCTTGGTGCTGAGGTTGTCCCAGTTAAGACGGGAACAGGTACTCTCAAGGATGCAGTCTCCGAAGCGTTCAGGGAGTGGACATCGAGGATTGACGACACTCATTACTGCTTGGGCTCGGTTATGGGCCCACATCCTTTCCCGACGATCGTAAGAGATTTTCAGGCCGTAATCTCCCGCGAGATACGCGCACAGATTCTTGCACGTGAAGGGAAGTTGCCTGATGCGGTAATCGCCTGCGTAGGCGGAGGCTCTAACGCTATGGGAAGCTTCTGGCACTTCATAGGTGATAAATCTGTTCGGCTAATCGGCTGTGAGGCGGCAGGAAGAGGAGTTGACACCTTCGAGACTGCGGCAACAATTGCGAGTGGACGGCTCGGAATCTTTCACGGCATGAAGAGCTATTTCTGTCAGGACGAGAACGGGCAGATTGCGCCGGTGTACTCAATCTCTGCGGGGCTGGACTATCCCGGCATAGGGCCAGAACACGCCCACCTTCACGACACGGGACGCGCTGAGTACGTGCCTGTTACGGATGAAGAGGCAGTAAACGCGTTCGAGTACCTTTCGCGCACAGAAGGAATAATTCCCGCGATTGAGTCGGCTCACGCGGTATCACACGCAATGAAGATTGCCCCGTCAATGAGCCGGGACAGCATCATAGTAATAACTATCTCGGGCAGGGGCGACAAGGACTGCGCGGCAATCGCACGATACAGGGGGCAGAACATCAATGACTAGCATTCGTGAAGCATTCACACACGGAAAAGCGTTTATCCCGTTCATCACCTGCGGAGACCCCGACACGGAAACAACGCTTGCTGTTGTGCGTGAGGCAGTGAAAAGGGGCGCGGACATCGTGGAGCTAGGTATACCATTCTCTGACCCGACGGCAGAAGGCCCGGTGATTCAGGGTGCGAACCTCCGTGCGCTGAAGGGCGGAATAACTACGGACAAAGTTTTTGCGATGGTCAAGGAACTGCGCAAAGATGTTGATGTGCCGCTGGTGTTCATGACTTATGCAAACGTTGTGTTCTCGTACGGCACAGATAAATTTCTTGGCCGGTGCGAGGAAGTAGGAATTAACGGGCTGATACTGCCTGATGTTCCGTTCGAGGAGAAGGAGGAGTTTGCTCCCGTCTGCCGTTCGCACAACGTCGCGCTGATCTCGATGGTTGCTCCTACGTCAGAGGACAGAATAGCCATGATTGCGCGCGAGGCTGAAGGATTCCTGTACGTTGTCTCAAGTCTTGGGGTTACGGGAACGCGCACCGAGATAACTACTGACCTCGCATCGATAGTCGGAGCAGTTAGGAGGAACTCAGACGTTCCGTGCGCAATCGGCTTCGGCATCTCAACACCAGAACAGGCACGCAGAATGTCAGAGATTGCTGACGGCGTGATAGTCGGCTCTGCAATCATCAAGCTCTTGGCCAAGTACGGGAAAGATGCTCCGTCCTTTGTCGGAGAATACGTGCATTCAATGAAGGAAGCCATACGGTGAATTATAATAGCCTCCGTAAATCATAGTTGCGGAGGTTAATAACTTGGTTCACAGACTTTACACAACACGCAAAGACACACACAACCCCGAATCACAATCACTTCTTCAGGAGCTCCGGGCATCCGGCCTTGAGGACATAAGAATCTACAGCCGCTACGACGTTGAAGGCCTCACAGACGGACAGCTCAGCGAGTGCAGGTATTCAGTTTTCGCCGAACCATTCACTGACATCCTCGCCGAAACATTGCCGGACGGTGCGGACTACGTTCTCGCGGTGGAATATCTGCCCGGACAGTACGACCAGCGCGCCGATGCCGCAGAACAATGCGCTATGCTCCTTCTGGGTTTCCGGCCGGTCATACGCACGGCGAAAGTCTACCTGTGCTGGGGAAAATCTCTCGACACTGAGGCACTGCGCAAATTCTTCATCAATCCCGTCGAAGCCAGAGAGGCACAGCTTGAGGAGTACGATTCGCTTGAGATGGAATATTCGCGGCCTGATGACGTGAAGACCGTCGAGGATTATTCGTCGCTGAAAAATTTAGCGATGAGCCAGGAAGACCTGGAGTGCATCAAGAGATACTTTGCAGCACTAGGCAGGCAGCCTACGCGGACGGAAATCAAGGTGCTCGATACATACTGGTCTGACCATTGCAGGCACACGACGTTTTCGACGCACATTGACGGCGCGAAGATTGATGATGAGCGCGTGAAGACAGCCTTTGAGCAGTACCTCTCAATCCGTGAGGAGCTCAGCCGTTCCGGCAAGCCCATAACGTTAATGGACATTGCCACTATAGGCGCAAGATACCTCGCCCCCGCAGACCTCGTAATCTCTGAAGAGAACAACGCCTGCACGGTACGGATTGACGTTAACGGCGAGAAATGGTTATTGCTGTTCAAGAACGAGACTCACAACCACCCGACGGAGATTGAGCCTTTCGGAGGGGCGGCAACGTGCATCGGCGGAGCGATAAGAGATCCGCTGTCGGGGCGAGCGTACGTCTATCAGGCAATGCGTATCACTGGAGCTTCTGACCCTTCACAGCCCGCAATTCCCGGAAAACTTCCACAGCGAACAATCATCACGAAGGCGGCGGCGGGCTACAGCTCTTACGGCAACCAGATAGGGCTTCCTACGGGGCTTGTTGATGAAATATATCATCCCGGTTACACGGCCAAGAGAATGGAGATAGGCGCGGTCATTGCGGCAGTCCCAGAAGCAAACGTCCGGCGCGAAACTCCGAAGGCCGGAGACGTTGTGCTTTTGCTCGGAGGACGGACGGGCAGGGACGGCATAGGAGGGGCAACGGGCTCGAGCGTCTCGCACACATCGAAATCTCTCGACACTTGCGGCGCAGAAGTCCAGAAAGGCAACGCTCCCGAAGAACGCAAACTGCAGAGGCTGTTCCGTAACCCCGAATTTTCGCGGCTCATCAAGAAGTGCAACGACTTCGGAGCAGGAGGGGTTAGCGTTGCAGTCGGTGAACTTGCTGACGGGCTGGATATTGACCTTGACGCTGTGCCGCTGAAGTACGCGGGGCTTGACGGGACGGAAATTGCGGTGAGCGAGTCTCAGGAACGGATGGCAGTTGTGGTTGAGGCTGGGGATGCCGGACGCATCAAGGAGCTCGCAGGCAGTGAGGACGTACAGGCGACGGTTATTGCCCGCGTGAACGACTCAGGGAGAATGCGAATGACCTGGCGCGGAAAAGAGATCGTGAACATCTCGCGCGAGTTCATCAGCAGCAACGGAGCACCAAGAAGCACATCAGTAACCGTTCCTGCTCCATCCCCCTTAACTGCTAACCCCTTCTCCCTGTCCTCTCTTAACGTGTGCTCGCATCGCGGCCTCGCGGAACGTTTCGACTCCACCGTCGGAGCTCACACGGTCTTGATGCCTTTCGGCGGAAAGTACCAGAAGACTCCCGCTCAGGTCATGGCGGCCAAGATTCCGCTGATGAATGGTGAGACTGACACATGCTCGCTGATGTCGTGGGGGTTCGACCCGTACATCTCGGAGGCCTCGCCGTTCGACGGAGCGTATCTCGCCGTAACAGAATCACTGTGCAAGATCATCGCAGGGGGCGGCAATCTCTCTCAGTGCTGGCTGACGCTTCAGGAGTATTTCGGCAAGCCGGAGAATGACCCGCAGAGGTGGGGGCTTCCGTTCGCGGCACTGCTCGGAGCACTGAAGGCACAGTTGGACTTCGGAGTTGCGGCGGTCGGCGGAAAAGACTCAATGAGCGGTTCATTCATGACGAACGAGGGCAAGAACCTCGATGTTCCTCCGACACTGGTATCTTTCGCGGTGTCGGTGTGTAAGGAGCACAGCATACTATCTCCCGAGTTCAAGCAGTCAGGCTCGCGCGTTGTGCTGCTTTCGCCGGAATACGACAGCAGAGGCCTTCCCTTACCTGCTTCACTCATGAAGATATTTGCGACAGTTGAGAGGCTGAACGCTGAAGGGAAGGTGCTTGCGTGTGCCACGCCCACAGCAGGCGGGGTCAAGGCTCAGGTGTTCAGGATGTGCATCGGCAACGGTCTGGGCTTCGAGTTCACGGGTGATGTCCCTGACGACGAACGCAGGGGAAGATTCATCCTCGAGCTCTCTGACGCTGAAGGACTCCCTGAACTTGGCCGGGTTGTGGCTGAGGGCGGGAGCTTCAACCTCTCGGAGTGTGAAAAAATCTACGATGCTCCGTTCTCGGGAATCTTCCCGGTTGAAGCTGAAGTTCACGCGAATATTCCTGCCGTTGAGGTTAAGCCCGCCGGTGAACGCGCAACGTATCAGCTTCCTCCTGTGCCGTCGCCGGTGTTCCTCGTGCCCGTGTTCAACGGGACTAACTGCGAGTACGAGACAGCCCGCGCAATCGAACGGTGCGGAGGACGTGCAGAAATTTTCGTGGTGAAGTCCCTCACTCCCGAGCTGATGAAGGAATCAGCATCACGTTTCGCTACAGCCCTGAACAACGCACAAGCCTTAGTTCTGCCCGGCGGTTTCTCGAGCGGCGACGAACCCGACGGAAGCGGCAAGTTCATCGCGATATTCCTTCGCAGCCCGGTTGTGCGCGAGAGCCTTGAAGCCCTCCTCAACGACAGGGGCGGGTTGGTCTGCGGAATCTGCAACGGATTTCAGGCACTCGTCAAGACCGGCCTCCTGCCTTACGGACGAATCTGCGAACCCGAAGAACTCCCCTCAACCCTCACCTTCAACGCAATCGGACGGCATCAGTCCCGCATAATACGTTCACGCGTTGTCTCGAACAGTTCCGTGTGGATGAGCAGGTACAGCGTCGGCGAGGTGTACTCAATGCCCATCTCTCACGGCGAGGGACGCTTTGTGTGCAGTGAGGAGCTTTTCACGGAACTCATGAGGAACGGGCAGATTGCCGGGCAGTACGTTGACCTTGAGGGCAGGCCGTCAATGAGGACGTGCGACAACCCGTCGGGGTCGAGTTACGCTGTTGAGTGCCTGACTTCGCCGGACGGGCGTATACTCGGGAGGATGGGGCACGCAGAACGTGTCGGCTCTGGGCTGTACAAGAATGTTCCGGGCAAGTATGACCTGAGATTCTTCGAGGGAGCGTGCAGATACTTCATGAAGCAGTAAAGGAGGTGTTGTTGTATGGAACGACAAGTTATCGAGATGTATGCAGGAAGAAGCGTAGTAGTCTACCTCAAACCTGATTACGAGAAGATACAGGGAGTTCTTGAGCTCGGCAAGGGCGACTCAATCATAGTTGGCGGCGAGGCAGTAATCTTCGAGATGGTAGCAAGAGTAAAGCTCGTTGATGGTGATGCCGCGCCTTCTGTCCCAGAAGAGACTTCGGCTGTGTTTCTCGGCGAACTGGAAGAATGTTTCGGCAGGATGAAGGCTCTTCCTGAAGAAGAAGTATTCTCAGACGCTTACTTCAAAAAAGCCCGGCCCAAGACATTCGGTGCGCAGTCCGAGACGGATAAGCTCATGAACAAGTACAAGTCCGCCGTGAGAAACCACGAAGACGCTCCTAACTCAAAGCGCATGGCAGAGATAATCCGTGATGCACAGCTTTTGTGGGAGGAAGACAGGGCAGATGCTTTCGCCGGAAAGTTCTGGGCGTTCATGCTGTACCTTGCAGGCAAGAAGGAAGAGAGCGCGGATGTCTGCATGGAGGTGATGGATTTCGGCACGGCAATGGCTGTCTATCCTTCCCTGAAAGTCGCGGAAAATGCGGTGCGTGAGGCCGCCTATCAGTCGATGACACCGCGAATCTTTGCGTTTGTTGCCGGGCTTGACGCTAAACATCTAGTGCCGGTGTTGCAGAGCCTCTTCGAGAGTGTGATAGCGAACGCTCACGCAGAGATAGACGCGGACTACCGCAGGGAGTGTTTCACTCACATTGCGGCAATTTCGTGGAAAGTGCTGAATTTTTCCGGCTGGCAGGACAAGAAGGAGCTGTTGTCCGAAAGAAATATCACCTCCCTTAAAACCTGGCTCGATGCTCTGCCGGAAGCTGTCCGCAAAACAGAGCCAACCCCCGCAGAACCGCATGTCAGCGCACATTCCGGCGCAGAGGAGAAACTTGACGCAAAGGAAGAGGCCGTCGGCCAAGACACAGTGTTTGAGGGCGAAATAGTCTGGTTTAACCGGGACAGTATTTACGGGCACATTCACAGCCCTGCGGCAGGCAGGTGCATCGAGTTTTCCGAGACACTGAACAGGGACGACATCTTCTTTCACCTCTACCAGACGAGCGACACTGAGCTTCGCAGAATCCTCCTTCTGAACACTCAGGAAGTCGCAGGCCTCAAGGTAACGTTCCGTCTCGGCATAAAGGATGACGGCAGAATCTCCGCCTATGACGTGAAGGCCTCATGCCCGCTCCCTGAAGCTAAGCCTGTTCCCGACGGCATGGAGGAGGACGGAAAGATAGAGTCTTTCGACAAAGTGAAGATGGCCGGCAGGATAATTTCTTCGTCGGACGGCAGCAAGTACGGCTTCGAGGTTTCTGGTGTCGCTGATCCTCTCCTGTATGTTTTTCTGGTCTATGACCCAAAAGTGGGCGGGCATCCCGTGAAGTTTGTCAGGACATTCGTCAAGAACGGGCAGGTTCAGGCTGAGGACATCGTTTCTGCCGCCGCTGGTTTCCCCGACGAGAAGCTGAGCAATTGGGAGCGCGCCGGTGTCTTGGATAAAGCACGCAAGCTCGTGGAAGATTCACCTCACGATGCCGCCGACAGGTCAGCAAAGGAAGGCATGAGGATAGACAGAGTCGTACACGTCAGACACATAGCACTTGACCCCTACGACCCTGAAACCGCAAAGAAATCCCCGCCCGCCGCAGGACCTGTGTTTGTTCCGCCGCCGCCGCCGCCTGAGGATTACTACCTTGCCGCGAAGGAAGCAGCTGACCGCAAGAATTTCGATGAAGCCGAACAGCTCTACATCAAGGCAGTCAGCAGGGGAGACAGCCGGGAACTTGCCGCCGGAGAACTGCTCGGGCTCTACAGGGAACGAAGTTTGTTCGGCAAGGCACGGGACTTCCTCGAGAGGTACGGCGATATTTTTCCCGACGAACGGAGGCGCAGTTTCTGGATTCAGTACTACGAAGCGAGCGGCGAAGGCTACGGGGAACTTCTGCGGCTATATGACGAATCTGCTGCTGCTTACGGTGATGACAAGCTGGACACAAAACTTGCCTTCATCATCAAGAAAGCCCGCCTGCAATACAGGAACAGCGATTTTCAGGCGGCACTTGCTGCATGCGACGAAGGCTTGAGCCTCACACCGAACAGCGGCTACCAGAATCTGCAGGCCAGCTTGAAGAAGATCAAGGCACTCTCGCTCCGTGCACTTGGCCGGAACGAAGAAGCTGCTTCCCTTGCCCGCGAACTCCGGCGGATACCGACCTTCAGGGCTGACACCGACCTCATGGCCATTCTTGGTACGCAGAAGCCGGACGAGGAAGCCGCCGTCAATAGTTTCACGCTCCTTCCAGCGTTCCTTCAGGACAAGATACGCTACATCTCGATTGACGAGAAACTTCACACAGAGTTTGTTACTGAGGCGGGCTACAAGAAAGGGCACTACGATTCGCGCGGAAACTTGATCGATGTCAGGACGGAGTACCGTTCGCTTGTCGCAGGGAGCAAACCTGACGACGCAAACCCAGCCAAAGCCGAGAGATGTTTTGCCATTGCGCGGTATGTGTACAAGTTTCTTGCCTGCGCAGATTCTAGAGAGACGAGCAGTTATCCCGAACTCAGCGAGGAGATTATTACCGCCAACGCCTACAAGGGTCTTGAGCACATGCTCTATCATCAGCTCGAACAGAAACATTACGACAGTGCACGGTATTACTGTCTTCTTATGCTCAAGCGTCCCGGCAGCGAGAAAGCTGAAGACTGGATGCGGATATTCATATGCTCGTACTTCGACAGCGGGCTCGTCTGGGATCGCAAAAGGGACAAGTGGACAGCTGAGGATCTGCGCGCGCTCTCGAGAAGCAGCCTTAAGGACAGCGTTGACTTCGATGAATTTTTCGGAGGGCTGCTTTCCGTAGCGGCTTCAGGGGGAAGCTCCATCACTGACCAGGTGCTGAGCATCCTGCTGTACCACCCTTACCCTGAATATTCCGGCGAACTCTTGAGGAAGCTGGGTCTCGACGCTAACTCTACTTACGAGGAAGTCCTTGAACGTTTCACCAGCGAACTTGCTCTCTTCAAGGACAGGCAGCAGAACTTCGCCAAAGCTATTGCCTCAGCTGGTACGGGCGACATAATGCAGTCCTCATCCATCAGCAAGACGGAAAGCTGTATCGACGGGCACAGGTACATTTACGGCAAGGACAAGGCCTACGCTTCCGCCCTGCGGAACATACTTGCCCAGCTCAAGAGGTATGTTGAGCTCGATGATTTCGACAGCCGTATCTACGTGCTGGATCAGGTCATAAATGCGGCGGGAAGCAGCATAAGCCAGATAGTACAGCAGCCCACGAGATGCAGCTACGAGTGCTTCTTGCCCGTCCTGAATAACATTCTGCGCCGTGCAGTCTCCGAGAAGTCGCAGCAGTACGCAATTCCGCCGGAGCTGTCGTGCCTTGTCGCCGAGTGCATAAGGCAGGATCGTAGAGTTACGGCAGTCATTGAGGTCAAGAACAGCCTTGCCCGACAGAAGGCAATGAATGTCCGCGCGGAAGTTACCGGCCTTCCTGTTGGGGTAGTGTGCCGCAAAACTGACATCGATTCCGTTATTTCCGGCGGGGCAAGATCCGAGTGTATACTGAGCATCGAGCTCCCCGAGAACTACGAGGACACGAGCATAGAGTTTCAGCTCAGGATTTTGTACCAGTACTACAGCATGATGCCTTCATCGGAGGACGGTCTCCCCGTGCAGGCGGCTCAGGGCGAATACAGGCCTTCCCTGCCGCCTTTGACGCTGAATTACAGGGAGAACTTCACGGAGATACCCAACCCGTTCTCGCATTACAGCAACGGGCACGGGGTTGATGACCCTGACATGGTGTTCGGGCGTGATGATGACATTGCCGGCATAATGAACAGGCTGTGCTCCGACGGCAAGCTGACGCGCGGCAGGTCAATAGCTCTTTACGGGCAGAAGCGCAGCGGCAAAACTACGCTGCTTTATCAGATACGCAGGCGCATAGAGGAGGAGTTTGCTGGCCGTACGCTCTCTGTGGATCTGGGCAGTGTCGGGTCATACGGCTGGGAAGGCGGCTTCAACAGGGGCATGATGCACCAGATAGTGCGCGGGATACAGGACGATCTCGACTACGACGATGAGCTGTACGATGCTGCCTGCAGGCGCGGAATAACTTTCCCTGACAACATCCTGTACGACGAGAATTACTCTGATGTCTTCAACGCCTTCATGAAGGAGTTTACCAGCTTCTTGGAGGAAGAGAGGCCGGGCTGCAGTATCGTGATATTCCTTGACGAGTTCACGTACTATTACAGCTACATCAAGGAAGGCAAGGTAGATGCCGCTTCGCTGGATTTCTGGAAGGCAATGTGCGAAGTGTACAAAGTGATACTCGTGATAGTCGGCCAAGACAGCATGACACAGCTAAAGCAGATGAGCCCTTGCGCCAATGCTCTTGCGGCGACAGAACTCTACCCTGTGCGCTACCTCAAGCCGGAACATTCGGAGCGTCTGATCCGCAAGCCGCTCGAGAAGGTACATGCTGGCGTAAAGATTGACGACGAAGCAGTCGAGAGACTTTTCCGGCTGACGTACGGAAGCGCGTACCTGCTCATGATACTGTGTTCCTGCATGGTAGATTACCTCAACGCGAACCTACTCTCCTCAGTGAGCCCCCAGATTGTCGACAAGGTAGCTGACGAGGCTTTCAGGACGGGCAGAATATCGCGCCAGCACTTCCAGCCCATGTACAATGACTCGCTGGGCGGGAACGACCTTGACCACCTCGAAGCCCACGACAGGGAGAACTTGAGGCTTCTTGCGGCTGTTGCGTCGTCGGCGGGAGGGGATCATGAGGCATCGGTGTCGGACTTCTCCGGCCTGCTGGAGGACTGGGACGCGAAGAAGACCGACGAGATGCTGCAGGCTCTCGTGGACAGGGAGGTTCTGTGCTTCAAGGACGGCAGATACCGCATTTACGTTGGACTTTTGGAGGAATGGCTGAAGCATTATTATCAGGGAGGCGTATCGCTTTGAGCAGAGTTTTCGCAACTGGGACGCTGGCTTCCGGCTCGCAGATAATAGGACGCACGGAGCTTATCGACAGGATCGCAAAGTATCTGTACGACGACGGAAAGAATGTATCGCTTGTTGGTTTGCCGGGCTCGGGAAAAACATCATCGGCCTGCGAGGCACTGAACAGAATCGCGAAGAGGAAGGACTTTGACGGCAGGCACACACTGCTTCTCAAGACCAGCCTTGGGCTTTATGAGTCGTTCGAGGAGTACTGGAAGGGATGCGTGCTCGAGCTTTATGACATGGCTTCTGAAAGCGGCATCATCCACCATATTCTCGACAGGGAGCGTGATATCTTTGCGTCGGCATCTTCACTGCCCTACGGCGAGGTCAAGGCACACACTGAAACGTTCCTGAAGTGCCTGAAGAAGCTCGGCGTGAGGACAATAATATTTGTTGACGAGTTTGACGCGGCCGTAAAGCTCTTCGGCGGTGCCAGGCATTACTACGAGTTCTTCAGGGAGGCCGGTAGCGGAGAAAGGTTCAGCATACGCTTCCTGATAACCTCGCGCCTGCAGATCAAACGTATAGAGACGAACGCTTACGGCAATTCCACGCTCTGGGCAATCTTCGATGAAATAGGAGTGCACGAGTTCTCTGACGCAGAAATGGAGGATTACTATACTCTCCTTGAGGAATACGTCGTGCCTCTGACTGTCGAGGCGAGACAGAGAATCTACCAGACAGCGGGGCGTTTTCCTGCGCTCCTGAGCCTCATAGGCGACAGAATCGTGGACATGAGAGAACAAGGAACTGTGCCGGATGTCGAGAAAGTGATTGAGCAGGAGAGGGACGGGATACTGAGAATCTTCAGCAGAGTGTTCAAGTGCCTGTGCGATGACAAAAGCGCGGCTCTGGTGATTCAGGCGGCGGTCGGACCTCGCTACAAGATAACTCCTGCGGAGATACAGACGCTGTCGGAGTATATGGGGTATATTTTCCACGAAGCAAAAGGCTTCTGGACGATAATTTCTCCCGAGTTCCTGAATTACCTCAGGTGTCAGAAGCTGAATGTCCCGATATGGCCTCAGCTCTCCGAAGCACAGGCTGCCCTAGTGAGGCTTGTCCGCGAGAAGCTGACTGAACATTTCGGCGTGGACAGGCACAACCTCGACGATGTCCTGATAGCGAAGAAACTTATTCCCGCCACAAAAATAGATCAGTACATCAGCGACCGGGACAACAACAGGAAGAAGTACGGCGTGGAGTCTGACCTTCTGGATGTGCTGCCGATCGAGGGGCTTGCGAATATTATCAGCCAGTACTGGCCGGGAATTTTCTCGGAGTACTTCAAGGGCAAAGATTACGAGGGATACTGGAGACCCCGCTTCCTTGAGCTTGCCCGCGCGCGTAATCCTGTAGCCCACGCTCACCCGGACTACCTGACGGACGAGGACATCGCGAGGGTCAACGCGATATGCATTGAGATCATGGAGTGCCTGTAAGCAGGACAGCTCCCGGCTTTTCAGGAGACCGGGAGCATAATCTCTACGGCGAGGCCGTTCAGCAGCGAGTACGCAATCACGAACGCCAGATACCCTGCAAACTTCCAGCCAGCAAGAACGATCTTCAGCGCGCCTAAGTTCGTTATCTTCGTTGCCGGGCCGGTAATCATGAACGCAGACGCGCTTGCCATGCTCATGCCGTCAGCCAGCCACTGAATCAGCAGGGGTATTGTCCCGCCTCCGCAAGCGTACAGGGGCACGCCGATTGTCGCCGCCATCAAGACCCCGAAGCCGTTTCTCCGTCCGAACAGACGGGCAAAGCTCTCTGCCGGAACATAACGCATGAACAGCGCAGTCAGCACTATTCCGAGCAGGAAATAGCCTCCAGTAGCACGGACATTCCGCCCGAAGTTCTTGATGTAGCGGATGAAGATGTTGGGGTCTGTGTCGCGGTTATGCGTCTCCCAGAAGCCGGAGAACGTGAAGAAGTCTCTGTGCGTGATTCTGTTGTAGAGGTGAACGGCAAGACCGGCCGCTATTCCGCAGACGAAGCACGACGCAACGCGCACAATCAACGCAGTCCGGCCAAGTGCAGTGCTGTAGATGATGAGCTGGGGATTGAGGAGGACTGATGCCATCATGAACGACGCTAACCAGTCCTCACGCATTCCCTTTTCCCTGAAAGATGCGGCTATCGGAATCGTTCCGTACATGCACAGCGGCGACGCAATCCCCAGCACGCACGCCGGAACAATCCCGAACAGGCTCAGCTTCTTCCCGTTCATCGACGCGAAGAGTGAGTGAATCTTCTCCTTGCCGAAGACTGAGATGAACGAGCCTATAGCCATTCCCGCCAGCCAGTAAGCGTAAATCTGCTCAAGCTGAACGGTGAAGTAGTACCAGAGATAAATAAACTCTCTGCGAAGAATGCTAGTCAACGCTCACAAAGTCATACTCTCTGCTTCCGAGCCCGATTTCTGCGGCGTGCTCGACTGTGTGAATGCCATGACGTGATTCCATGCGCTTGATGAGGGATGAGCCGTCGGGGGCTTTGTACACCAAATCTACACATGCCTGATCAAGAGCGACCGGGTCAAGCGAGCCGAGTATTCCGATGTCGTGCATGTCTGGGGCTGAGGGGTTTCCGTCGCAGTCGCAGTCAACGGACAGGTGATTCATGACGCTGATGTACATGATGCGCTTTCCGCCGCCGAGAGAGTCGGACACTGCCTTTGCCGCTTCGGCCATTGACTCGAGGAAGTCATCCTGCTTGTCGTACCATATAGAGCCGCTGTCCTTAGTGCCCGCCGTGTGAATGATGACTTTGCCGCGCGGTGAAGCAATACCGATGGAGATGTTCTTCAGCGCGCCGCCGAAGCCGCCCATTGCGTGCCCCTTGAAGTGCGTCAGAACCAGCACAAAGTCATAGTTCTTGAAGTGCGAGCCTACAACGTCTTCTTTCAGGTGCTTTCCGCCTGTTACCGGCAGGGACACTTCACCTTCTTCGTCCATGATGTCGACGTTTGCGATCGCGTTGAAGCCGTGATCCTCGATGACCTGGCGGTGAAGGGCTGTAGCTGACCTTGAGCCACCGTAGGCGGTGTTGCACTCGACGATTGTGCCGTTGACGCGCTTGACGAGCTCGCCGATGAGTGCCGGTGAGAGGTAGTGAGTATTTCCGGCCTCTCCGGTGCTGAGCTTGACGGCGACTTTGCCTTCGGGTGTGCGGCCTAGATGCTCGTAGATCGCCATCAGTCCGGCGGGCGAGATGTCCTTAGTGAAGTACACTGCAGGAGCGGCGAAGGATGAGCCCGCCAGTGCGAGCACCAGCAAGAACGCTAACGAAAATTTCTTCATGAGAATTTCTCCTTCCGTGAAATGGATGGCCGGAAAATAACTCATGAACTGTGCTTTAGCTCAATAGGTAAATCGCACTGAATCTTCCTTGTCGGCTTTGGCTACCGCACCTCAATAACTCCCCTGCCGCCGGAAATGTAAAGCGTGCTCCCCACAACCATATTGCCCATGTCGCTCGCCATAAGCAGCGCGTATTCAGCCACCTCTTCCGGCATCACAAGTCTCTTCGCCGGGTTGTCCCAAGAATAGATGCTCTCACCTTCCTGCCAGTTCTGCATGTCTGTCGCACAAGGCCCGGGAGCTATCGCGTTGACGATTATTCCATGAGGGAGGAGAACTTTCGCTAGCCCGGAGGTTATTGCCCGTACCCCCCACTTCGACAGCCTGTACGGAGAGAAGGCGGGTTCGAGCTCCGCCTGCGATGATATGTTCAGGATGTGCCCGCGTATGCCGTTCTCTATCATATACTTCGCGGCGGCCTGGCACATGAAATATACTCCCTTAAGGTTGATGTTCATGGTGCTGTCGTAGCCTTCTTCCGTGAGTTCAAGAAAGTCATTCAGCGAGGGGTTGTACACTCCAGCAGAGTTGACGAGAATGTCGATCCTGTTCCCTTCGGCTAGGCTCACTGCTTCAGCGAACTTGGCCTGCATCGACTTTACATCCAGCATGTTAATCACAATCGACTTACAAGAGCCCCCCCCCCCATTACGTAATTTACGCAGGCACTTCGACAGCTTCTCCTCGTTCGTACCGGCAATAATCACGCCTGCGCCGCTGTTCATGAACGCTTCAGCTATCGCCATCCCGATTCCTCCGCTCCCGCCCGTAATGAGAGCCGTCCTGCCCTCGAGCAGAGAACTCCTGCTAACGGGTTTCACTATCGGTATCAGCTTCTCCTCCTTAAAGAGAGTGATTGCCCTCTTAATCATTCTTGTTATGCTCATCTTGATACACCCGGCCCTTCCAGAATACTTACTCCTTCGTTCTTCGGGATAACGTTTATCTGTGCGGCTATCCTCTCCCGCAATGCCGCAACGTGCGAGATTATCCCTATCATCCGTCCTTCGCGCCGAACCTCAGCCAGCGCGTCAAGTGCTGTGTTCAGTGTGTCTTCGTCCAGAGAACCGAACCCCTCGTCCAAGAACAGCGAATCCACCCGTGCCTTGCTCCCGGAAATCTGCGACAGTCCCAGCGCAAGCGCGAGGCTCACGATGAAGCGTTCACCGCCGGAAAGATTCTCTGTCGGGCGAATCTCACCTGCCTGCTCGCGGTCTATCACGCTAAGTTCAAGTTTATCGTTGTCAGGCGTTGGCCTCAGTGAATAGCGGCCGTTCATCCTGCGCAGGTATTCATTGGCGTTGTTGATGACGAGGTCAAGAGTTATCTTCTGTGCATAGATGCGGAACTTGTCTCCGTTGGCAGAGCCTATGTGCCCGCTCAATGCCGCCCAGCGTTCCGAACGGACCTTCTGCGCCTCGCACTCGCGTGAAAGCTCCTCAGCTCTGGCCTTCTGTCTTCTCAGAGTGTCCAGCTTCTGCGACAGTGCCGAAATCTCCCCGCTGAGAGTGATGATTTCCTCCTCCTGCTTCCTGAACAACGCCTCCGTCTCGTCAATCGTGCCCGTCAACGGCAGAGAGGCTTTGAGGCTCTCAAGTTCCGCCGTGATTCTCGCTGCCTCTGCGTTCTTGCCGTCGAGGCTGGCTTTCGTTGAGGCTGTCAGTGCCTGAAGAGTGCTTATGCTGCTGCGTGAGGCTTGAAGCTGATCCTCGAGCCTGAGAACACTGGCTGCCCACTCTTGCGCCCGTCCGATAATCTCTCTTGTGCTGGACGCGCCCCTTATCCCTAGCGGACGGATTGCTTCGCAGACGGCTTCCCGTGAATCAGAAACTGTCTTCGTCTTGGCCGCAAGGTCTTCGCTGCATGATGTCAGGGCTTGTGCTGCCGCCTGCTCTATGCCGTACGCTGTTGTCCAGCTGTTCTTTGCTGCTTCAAGAACGTCTGCTGCTGTCCTGCGTTCTGCTTCCAGCCTCTTGTAGTCCTCTTCGAGCTTCTGCGTCTGCCTGAAGAGTGCCTCAGCTTCTGCGCGGGCTTCTGTTCCGTGAATGAGGCCGGGATGTACCACAGACCCGCACACGGGGCAAGGTTCGCCGTCCTTCAGCAAGGCCTGCGTCTCCGCGAGAACGGCCGCTCTGGTTCGTGCCCTCATGCCTTCTATTGCGTCATAGGCTTCTTTGAGGCGGCGTTCTGCCTCGTCAAAGATTGCCCGTGCCCTCTTGCCCTCTGCTACTTTATGCGCTGTTGCTGCTCGCGCCTTCTGTAAGGCATCATCGGCACGCTTCACTGTTTCTTCGCTGATGAGCTTGTCGCGTTCTGCCTGCTCGTACCTGCTCACTGCATCACGAATCCCTGCGAGCACAACATCAGCACTGTCGGTGATACCTCCCTTTAGGCGCGACAGTTCCTCCTCAACAGCAGGCACAGAGTCCATCAGGCGCGAGAGTGTCTCTTCATTCTGCGAAACGCTGTCCTGAAGCCTTCCGCACTCAGCGCGGCATCTCTCAAGGTCTGTAGTCATGCGTCCTATCTCCCGCAGAAGGTCTCTCTCTGACTCTGTCTTCCTGTGCTCAGCTTTTATGCGTTCAAGCAATGCTGATTTCGCCTCAAGCTCCGGGACAAGAATTTCCTCCGGCTTCTCCCCGAAAGTTGACCTCACTGCCTCAAGCTCGGTGTTCTTGTCCCTGAGTGCCTGAGCTTCGTCCTTGCTGCGGTCATAGACCAGACGAGATATTGTGCTGTAGATTTCCGTGCCGGTTATCAGCTCGAGAACTTTTGCGCGTCCGTTCTTGTCCGACGTAAGGAACACGTCAAAGTTCCCCTGTTCGAGCATCATCGCCCTCGTGAACCTCATGAAGTCCATTCCCGTAATCTCCGCAACTTTCTTGACTGTGTCATCATGACCCGACGTGATGGGGATTCCTTCCGCCTTGCCGGGTTCGTAGTGCTCGAGCGTATGTTCGGGAGTCTGGAGATTGCCGCTGCTCTTGAAGCCGCTTCTGTGCTGTCCCCACTTGCACGTAAAGACTCCTTCGGCCGCACTGAACGTTACATGAGCAAAACAGTCGCCTGTCCCTCTGGACATTATTTCGTTGGTGCTTGCGCTGATGCTGCCCAGTCTGGGAGTTTTGCCGTACAACGCGAGGCATACCGCATCAAAGATAGTTGTCTTGCCCGCGCCGGTCCGGCCGGTAACAGCAAACAGTCCGTTCATGCAGTAAGCCTTATCCCGCAGGTCTATGCGCCATTCCCCGCGCAGAGAGTTGAGGTTCTTAAGGGCTATGGATAGTATCTTCACTTGCTTGACACCTCCGCTTCGGCCATGAGCAGTATCTCCCTGTACATTATCCTGAACTCCTCTCTCTCGTCCGGCGCAATTACCTTGCTGTCCATCAGGAGCTCGAACATTTTTTCCGGCTCAATGTCATCAAGCCTCCTGCCGCTGAACTCACCGCCTCCTGTGTGTTCCGGCAGCTTTGCCTCGTCGTGAACACCGAGAACTTCAAGCAACGTATAACGTCCGGCACAGTCCATAACGCGCTCCTGAAGGTTTGAGGCTGCTTCCGTGCCTGTGTAACTCACATCAAGCCACACAGATTTATTCATGCTGCCCAAAGCGTCAATCTTGGCCGCGAGCTCGTGCATCGTCTTCCCCTCTACATGCTTGAGCATCTGGAACACAGGGACGGGAATTTCCCTCACCTCCGCGAGGTTTTCCCCCTCGAGCTCAACAATGCTCACCGACTTAGCACCCTCTGCCTCGCCGAACGTCATAGGGATCGGCGATCCGCTGTAGCGTATGTTCTTCCTCCCCACAGCCTGCGGAGAGTGAAGGTGTCCCAGCGCGGTATAGCTCACCCATTCAGGGAAAATGTCAGTGCCGAGCTTAACTGCCGTACCGACATACAGCGAACGTTCTCCGCCGTCCTGCATGGTTACTCCCTTTTCCAGAAACATATGTCCCATCGCCACAACCGGCACTCCGTAATCTTTCGCCGCCCCGAAGACCTCCGCGTAATGCGACATTATACCGGCTCTGAGTGCGCGCTCTATCTCGCTGAAGTTTTCTGTGCTCCGCGCTGTTCTGACATCACGGTCTCTCAGATACGGCACAGCACACACAACAAGTTCAGGCTGTCTGTCGCTGCCGCATAGGGTGATTACTTCGTCGGCCGGGTTCTCTCTGGCCTGTCCTATCACGTGAATGTCATTCAGTGCAAGTATCTTTGCTGGAGCGTCGAGAAATGCAGGTGAGTCATGGTTGCCGGAAATTATCACGATGTGCCGGCAGGAGGATTTTGCGGCCGTGCTCAGGAAGGAGTAGTACATGTCCTGAGACTGTATGCTTGGAGTCGTGTTGTCGAAGATGTCTCCTGCAACAAGAAGGGTATCAGGTTTCTCGCGTTCTATCGTCTTCTCCAGCCATTCGAAGAACTCCCTGAACTCGCGGGTACGGTCATGATCCTTGAGTCTTCGTCCTATGTGCCAGTCTGACGTGTGAAGGATTCTGTGCATCTGTCAACCACCTGTACAAATTATGATGAATGTTGTAATTTTCTCGCAGATACACAAAATTCTAGCATATGAGGTGATTCTTAATTGGATTGGCAACTCTCACAGCTGCTCATTATCTGCCCTCTCATCTTCATCGGCGGAGTCATTGACGCTATCGGCGGAGGAGGAGGGTTAATCACTCTTCCTGCGTTTCTGATTGCGGGCTTCCCCGTACACATCGCGATAGGTACTAACAAGGTCAGCTCCGCAATGGGAACATCAATAGCCTTCACGAAGTTCATGCGGGACGGCTACATGCCCTTCAAGCTCTCTGTTCTCGGGATAATATGTGCGTTAATCGGCTCGTCGCTCGGTGCACGGACTGCCCTGCTCATCGACGAGTCAATTCTGCGCATGATGATGGTCGTTATCCTCCCGGTAACAGCGTGGTACGTCTTCAGGAGTCAGGACTTGCTGAAGGAGGAAGGCTCTCACAGCGACAGCATAACGCGCCGGACGTACATTGTCTGCGCGCTGGTCGGGCTGGGGCTGGGGTTCTACGACGGCTTCTACGGGCCGGGAGCGGGAACGTTCATGCTTCTTCTGATGGCCGGTGCGGCACGGCTGAGCGTTCAGAAGGCCAACGGTGTAACCAAAGCAATAAACTTCGCGACGAACATTGCAGCTATTGCCGTCTACTTCACGGGCGGGAAAGTCATTCTGCCTCTTGGGATAATTGTCGGGTGCTTCAGCATCGCGGGCAACTACATCGGCGCGAGATTCTTCGAGGAGGGCGGGGCTAAAATCGTGAGGCCTGTTATACTTGTGGTGCTATTATTGTTCTTTGTGCGGGTGATCTATGACCTGCTATCTTAACCCGAAAGGATTTGATTCTATGCGCAAGTTTTTAGCTGTTATGCTGGTGCTGGTGTTTGCGTCTCTTGCGTTCGCACATCCCGGCAAGCTCGACAAGAACGGAGGACATTACGACAAGGAAACGGGAGAATACCACTACCACAAAGGCCCCAACGCCCTCGAGTCCCTCGAGATTCGCCGCAACACTCTCTACAAGGCAAAGATTGAGCGTGTTGTTGACGGAGATACGGCTATTGTGTCGTTCATCTTCGACGACGGAAGCCAGTTCCTCAAGGAGCGCGTACGTTTCTTGGGTGTCGACACGCCTGAGACCGTTCACCCGAACAAGCCGGTACAGTATTACGGCAAGGAAGCCAGCGACTTCACGAAGAGCCAGCTGACGAACGCGATAGTGTGGCTTCAGACGGACGTGAGCGCAAAAGACCGCTACGACAGGATGTTAGCGTACGTGTGGCTGAGCGAGCCGAGCAAAAAAGACCTCGAGGACGAGGACGCGATACGTGCAAAGATGTTCAACGCACGCCTTCTGCTTGAGGGTTATGCCCAGCTGATGACGGTTCAGCCTAACTCACGGTACGCGAATCTGTTCGTGCACTTTCAGCGCGAGGCCAGAGAGGGCAAGAAAGGGCTCTGGGGCAAAGACCCGGAGTAAGAGACAGGAGCTAGGGGATAGGGGTTAGTCCCTGTTCCCTAACTTTTTACAGCACAGAACCTCCAGCACACATCTCTGTACTCTTCCGCGTAATCAATCCCTATTCTCGGCGAGGCCTCGTACCTCACAGCTTCACCCTCAAGAATATACAGCCTTTCTCCGCACAAGTCTTCCCCGTAAAGTTCGCGCGTAATCCCCATAGCTTCGCATAATCTTCCCGGCCCGGAACACAGATTCTCCAGCTTCCCGTTCCTGCGGCGTTCCGTCATGACATCTATTCCCTCCAGCGGCTCAAGTGCCCTGACCAGAACGCACTCAGGCTTACCCGCGATGTTTGCGGTAACGTTGAAGCAGCAATGCATTCCGTAGACGAGGTAGACATACGCATAGCCTCCGTCCCCGAAGACTATTTCCGTGCGCGTGGTACGTCTGCCGTTGTAGGTGTGGGCAGCCTTGTCCTTTGGGCCTACGTATGCTTCTGTCTCGGTGATTACGCCGGAAGTTATGACCCCTTCCGCATCATGAACGAGTACTTTTCCCAGAAGGGCAGGTGCGAGCGTCAGGGCATCCATGCGGTAAAAATCTCTATCAAGTTTGTGCACGGGTAAATTCTCCTATCGTATATTGGGTAAATTTCCCGCAGTGCATTATAATTTCTTTATCCTGCTTATTGCTAAAATCTTTATCAATCTCAATTTCGTAAAGGAGCTGTATTCATGAGGAAACTTTTTGCGGCTGTACTGATAGCTGTATTTGCCTGCTCTCCTGTGTATGCTGCTGTACGCTCGGAGAGGAGCACATACTTCATTGACGACGCGCAGGGCCAGGCAGTCATCAAGGACGGCAAGAAACAGGCTGCCCGCGATGAAGCCAGAAAAATGGCGATGCGTGATGCCATCGACAAAGCGATGGATATGTTCGCCGGAGAAACTAGCTCTGAGATGAAGAACAAGGTCTTTGCCAGAGCACAGAGTCTCGTCAAGAACTTCAAGATAACCAGCGAGAACGTTGAAGGCGACACGCTCTACATCACGGCATCATGTTCTGTGGGGGAAAAGGCCTTTGACGGAGTGCTCGGCCCTGAAGTCATCTCCATGCTCGGAAACCCGCGCGTCATGGTTATAGTTGACGGGAGCAATGCATCTCTGCTCGAGGAGGAGTTGCTGCGGCTGTTCGAGAAGGCGGGCTACCTTATCGTCGACAAGGATCAGGCGCAGGCACTCATTGCCCTTGACCCGAAGCAGGCTTTCAGCGACCCCGAAATGGTTGCGGCTGCGGCCAAGACCATCAAGGCAGACATAATCATAGTGGCACGGGCTTCGTCGAGCGCGGCGCACGCCCAGAGGTTCGGCATACACATGTACAAGCCCAGCGGAAGCGTGCAGGTCAAAGCCGTCCTCACCAAGACAGCCTACCAGATAAGCTCCACGACAATATCTCGCGGAACTAAGGACTGGCAGGGGAGTTCTTCTGCGGCAGGGATCCTGAGGTCGGGTATCCGTCAGGCGGCAGAGGAGATAATCTACAAAATAGCCTACAGGATGGCTTCTGCTGGTTCTGCGCTTGGCGGAATTACCGTGAACATCAACCTCGCCAACGCGTCCTTCAAGGACATCGAGCAGTTCACCGCCTACCTGAAGGAGACAGGACAGGTCTTCGAGAGGTCGTACAGCAAGGAACTGGCAGAACTTGACCTTGTTTCCCCGAAGAATGCCCGCAACGTCGCATCACTCATCTCCGACTACCAGCTTCCCGGCGGAACAGTTGAGGTTGACGGTCTCACTGCACAGACCGTGAGCGCAAGGGTCAAGCCTCTAGGGCCGGTAGCCGTACAGCCTGACGTTCCTTCTGTCGTGATCAATGTCTTTGTCGACAACATCAAGAGCGACAAGGAAGTCGAACGTGTCCGCAACGAGCTGGCAAAACTTGCAGGCACTCTCGGAACAATCACCCTATCCTACAACAATCCTGCTCTGACAATCACGATAACCTACAACGGCAATCCGTCTGATACGCAGGATGTCAGAGCTGTGGAGAAATCTCTCAAGGAAATGAACATCAGGATAGACAGCACATCGGACAACTCTATACGGGGCTGGAAAGAGCCTGAAGGCATCCTCAACCGTGTATGGTGGTAAAACTCTAAGGAGGTATCGTTCATGAACAGAAAAGTTGTTGCTCTGGTACTGCTCTTCACCCTCATCTTCACGTGCGGAGCTGAAGCGGCAAAGAAGAAACGCAAGGCTTCATCACCCGCTCCGGCAGTCTCGCAGGTTCCTGACTCAGTTCTGCCCAAGCGCGGAGACATTGCGGTAGTTGTAGAGGGCGATGATGACCAGCACGTCAGGATAACGGAGACGAAGATCATCGACTCCCTCATCAATCACGGCTACAGGGTAGTCGACGAGAAGAAGATGCGTGCGGCTAGGGCTGCTGCGGTGAAAGCTCAGGCCTACAGGCTCGCGATGCAGGGCAACTACAACGCAATCTTCAAGCTCAACGCAAGCTACAGCGTGGCGGCAACGGTACTTGCGCGCGTCCAGGCCGGGCAGGCAGTGCAGAACCAGTTCGGGCTGTACACTGGTACTGCGTCGGTGTCGCTGATTGCCGTAACCTCGCGGGGCACTAAGCTCGGAGGCCGGACATCATCAGCAAAGCAGGTAGGCTACACTGAGTACGAAACATTGATGAACTGCATAGAAGCCGCCGTTGAAGACGGAATGCAGCAGATGTATTAAGGAGGAGGAATAATCATGCGTAAACTTTTGGTGGTACTGCTGGTGCTCGGACTGGCAGGGAGTGCGGCCGCAAAGCCGAGACTGGCGATTCGCGCCTTCGAGGACAAGACAGAGGACGGCAACGCTCCGGCAGGTGCAGTGATGGACATGATGGTATCGGAGCTGAACAAGACGGGGATTTTCTCTCTCATGGAACGCGAGAGGCTCGACTATGTTGCGGAAGAGATAAAGCTCGGACAGTCCGGCCTTATGGATCCGTCAACAGCCCCGAAGGTCGGCAAGATTAAGGGTGCACAGTACTCAATGACCGGCGCAATCACGGTGTACTACTACAGCAAGAAGGGGAGCGGCTTTGTAGTGCCGATACTGGGCTTCGCAACGCAGGCCAAAACCGCCTACGTTATGCTTGACCTCCGCGTAATCGACAACTCAACCGGCGACATCGTCTACGCCGCATCCCAGCTCGGCGAGTCAAAGCAGGTCGCGAAAGGTGCGGCGGCGGCGTACAAGGGCTTCTTCATCGGCGGCTACAACAGGACGACAGGAGGCATTCTCGCAAGCGCAACCCGCAATGCCGTCATGAAGCATGTTGACGCGATAAAAGCCGTTTACTGGGAGGAGTAGTAGTTAGGCTATGGATTACCTGGTAGCTATATATACCGGCAGCAAGATTCATACCCGCAAGATTGAGCAGGGCAGTACAGTAACGGTCGGCAACTCACGTAGCGACACCATCATCATCGACAAGTACGCGCTCGGCCCGGAATATCTCGTGATGGCCTGCGATCCGGGAGGGGTGCACATACTCTCGAAGCAGCCCATGAAGTTCGGGAACGAGGAGACCACAAACCGCGTGCTGTCCGCAGGAGAGACTATCTCCGTTACTGAAAAGATAACTCTTGCTGTCTACCCTGCCAGATGCCCTGTCAGCTTCTCATTGTCCCTCGACAGGTTCAGCGAGCTGCATCTGGGGCGGTCGTACAACAGCAACGACATAGCTCTTCAGGACAGCGGAGTATCATCGCGCCACGCCGTACTGAAGAAGCATGAAGGCCGCTGGTTCATCACGGACCTTAAGAGCCACAACGGTACTTTTGTCGGCGGGAATATAGCCATGCCGCACGAGGAAGTTCCGGCGGAGGAAGCAACAATCTTCATCAGCGGCTACACGTTCTACATTCAGGGCGACATGATACACTTCCAGAACATTCCCGGCGGGATCGACTTTGCACCGGCGCAGATAAACGCTCTCGTATACACTTCCGAGAAGCAGAAGCCTTACCCGTTCTTCCAGCGGTCGCCGCGAATACGGGGCAGTGCGGACAAGGCAGAGTTCGAGCTGGCAAGTCCTCCAGCCGTCAGCCAGAAACCCACCGTCTCGTGGTTCATGCTGCTTCTGCAGCCCGTGATGATGGTAGCAATCATGGGCTTCATAGCCGTCATGATGAAGAATTACAGTATGCTGATGTACTCCGTGCCCATGTCCTTCATGTCGATTATCATGACGATCCTGAACAACAAGAACAACATGAAGAAGTGGCAGAAGAACAACGGCACTGCTGTGGAGAAGTATTCCGAGTACCTCGAGCAGACTGAGAGCGAAATCATCTCTTCTGAGGGAGCGTATATCTCTGCACTGTCCGGCGCAAGTCCCGGCTCTCTGGAATGCCTGAGCATTGCCGAGAGCGTGAGCCGCCGCCTCTGGGAACGTACCGTGAGGGACAGCGACTTCCTCTCTGTGAGGCTGGGCATAGGTTCGGTGCCGTCTAACGTTCACATCAAGGTTCCGATGTCTCAGATGTCCGTAGAGGATAACCCGTTCATCGCGCAGGCCGAAGCCATAAGGGACAGACACACGACGCTTGCCGGTGTTCCTGTGTGCCACTCGCTGAAGGATTACCCTATAACAGGACTCGCCGGCAGAAGGGACGACGTGATACGCGCGGCATGGCGGATAATCATGGACATTGCCACTCACCATGCGTACACCGACGTTAAGTTCATCTGCGTTTACCCTAAAGAAGAACGCGAAAAATGGGAGTGGATGCGCTGGCTTCCTCATATCTGGGACTCCAAGCAGAAGAAGCGTTACCTTGCCTGCGACAAAGACGAAGCAAGGATTATGCTCCGCGAGGCCGCAGGTATGCTCAGGACAAGAAGCAAGGAAGCCGGAGAAAGGATGGACAAGGACGCTCCCCCGCCTACTCCGTTCTACGTGCTGATACTCGCTGACAGAATGCTTACTGAAGCTAGCGGCGAACAGTTCTTCCCCGCAAGCTCGGCTGTAGGGTTCGCGGCTCTCTACGTTTACGGCGATATAGGCTCTCTTCCCGGAGAATGCCAGAGCGTGATCACCTGCGGGCCGGAAGGCAGGATTCAGACCACAGAGCCGGGCAAAGGCACGACAACAACATCCTTCACTGCCGACAACGTGAGCCTGAGCATAATGGATGCATTCGCGCGCGCACTTGCCCCCGTCAAGCTGATGCAGTCAGGCGGAGGAAGCAGAATGCCGACAAGCATAACGTTCATGCAGGGCTTCAAGGCGAACACTGTTGCTGATCTCGACATCATAGGACGCTGGGGGAAGAACCATTCAGAATCAAGCCTCGCGGCAGAGATAGGGATACAGGAGAACGGCGACGTGTTCAAGTTCGACGTTTTCGAGAAAGCTATGGGGCCTCACGGGATAGCCGCCGGTACTTCTGGAAGCGGAAAGTCCGAGATGCTCACGACGTGGCTGCTCTCTCTCGCGCTGAACTTTTCGCCCAAAGATGTCAACATCGCGCTAATAGAGTTCAAGGGTAACGACCTCTCGAACATACTTCACGACCTGCCTCACATTGCCGGAATAGTCAGCAACCTTAATGACCCGTCGACCATCATACGAGGCCTGAAGTCCCTCAAGGGCGAGAAGGACAGGAGGATGCGCCTCTTCGAGCAGTCGGACTTCCTCTCGTCGAAATCTATCTTTGCGTATCAGAAGTACCAGAAAAGCCACCCTGAAGCAGGCCTTGAACCTCTGCCGTACCTGATAATAGTCATCGATGAGTTCGCTGAGCTTGTTACGCAGTACCCAGAGTTCAACGACGAGATAGTCTCTATCGCGCGCGTCGGCCGAAGCGTCGGAATGTACATGACGCTGACCATGCAGAGCCCGCAGGGAGTCGTGAAAGGGCAGGTGTCGTCGAACACGAAGTTCCGCGTGTGCCTGAGAACCGCCAACGCAGGCGAGAGCAAGGAGATTCTGGGCACAGCAGACGCGTTCAACATCTCCGCTCCCGGGCGCGCCTACATCAAGGTGGGCAACGGAGAGGTGTACGAGCAGGTTCAGACGTTCTACGCCAAAGCTCCTTACAGACCCGGCGGAGGTCAGAAGACGGGTATCGGCGAGATACGGCTTGTTGCTCTGGACGGCACGAAGACGAAGCCGGAAATCTACAGCAAGACCGTCAAGAAAGGCAAAGACGAGCAGAGCGAAGGCAACGTTATCGTACGGGAGATCATCAGCACGGCAGAAGCCCAGCACATGGGGCGCGCACGCCCCGTCTGGACCGATCCTCTGCCGCTGATGCTTCCACTCGACGGCCTCATAAAGGGGCACGAAGCGTTTGACCGCGAGGCCAAGACCTGGCATGATGCGAACAAAGGACTTGCTGTAACCGTAGGTCTGGTTGATGCTCCTGAAGAGCAGAGACAGTACCCGTTTGTTCTGGACTTCATGAAGAACGGACATCAGGTGCTTTACGGTGCGCCGTCGACGGGAAAGACCAGCTTCCTGCAGACGGTGCTGACGAGCGCGGCGATGTGCTACACTCCTGATCAGGTGAACTTCGTCATCATCGACTACGGCAGCTTCATCCTGAAAGCCTTTGAGCCCCTGCCTCACACGATAATAGCCGCAGACCCCACAGACGAGGACAAGGTCAAGAAGACCGCCGAGTTCATGAGGAGGGAGCTTGCGACGAGAAGGAAGCTGTTTTCTGCTGAGGGTGTCGCCAGCCTCGAGAGTTACCGCGAAGCCATAGGGAAGCCCGTGCCCGCAATAATCGTCATCGTCGACAACATAGCTTCCGTCAGTGGACAGAGCAGTGAGCTCATGGACGTTCTCAACCTTACGGCGAGAGACGGCGGAGGTCTCGGCGTGTACCTGATGATCACGACCGGAAGCGGCGGCGGCTTCATGTACAAGATAACGCAGTACGTGAAGAGCAACCACACCCTACAGCTCACCGAAAGGACGGAGTACAGGCCTCTTATCGGCGGTGAAGGCAGAAGCGAACCCGGAAAGTATCCCGGGCGAGGTTTCACCAAAGGCGCGCTCGAGTACCAGACTGCGCTTTGCGTTGAGGGCGAGACAGAAACCGAGAGAAGCCGCAAGCTCAAGGCACTGTGCGCGGACATGTCAGCAGCCTGGACGGGCAAACGTGCTTCACTCGCTGAGGCAGAGGCGGCAAGGACTGCACCTGTCGGGGCTGAAGAACTCTCGTTCAGCACGGACGGCGTTCAGATAGGCATGACGAAGGACACCCGCGAGCCCGTAGAGTTCGTCTACGAAGCAATGCACGGCTGCATAATCTCCGGGACGTTCGGCGGCGGCAAGAGCAGCATCCTCGCGATGATAGCCAAAGCCCTCAACGATGACCCGAAGACGAGACTGTACGTCTACGAGGAAGATACGTTCATCGAGAAGTTCTGCCCCAACGCTAAGGTTATCCACAAACCTGAAGAGATGGACGAGATTATCGCCGGGCTTGACGCGGAATACTCCGAGAGAAGCGAGGACAGCGAAGACAGGATAGTTATCTGCCTCGACAACTTCTACAACCTCTATCAGGACATAACGCAGGAGAGCGCGGATATTCTGGAGGCCATTGCACGCGGCGGGCCGGAAAGGAAGATGTTCATCTACGCGGTGTGCACGTCAAAGGCACTCTCTACGCTGGGGATGAGCGATGTGCCTCTGTACTCGGAGCTCATGAAGTACGGCAACGCTGTCGTAACCGGCGGAACTCTCAAGGAGTACAGGGAGTTCAACGCCTTCCACAGAGAGGATGACATATCCTTCGGTTCTCATGAAGGAGCACTGATTCACGGCGGGCGCGTTGTGAATCTTATGTTCGGGATGCCATAAAGGAGGCTGGCGATGAACGGTCCTGATACAGTAACAGCTACAGTAACGAACGACGAGCGCACTTTCCATGATGACATGGAGCTGCCATCAGGTATGCCTGTCTCCGAGCTCAGCCGACAGATTATGCTGATTCTCAAGGACATTCACGAGGATATATTCTCCGGCTGGACAGCCTGCCGCCTCGAGTACAGGGGACGCATACTGAACGCAGATGATACCTTGCTGAACGTCGGTGCGTTCGACGGAAGCATAATAGTTGTCCGTCAGTGATGGCGCGTTTATCCGCAGTTATTGCGATGAAACACTACGTAATTCTATCGTGAGGATATGTAGCCCGAAAGGGTTGCGGCGGATATAATAATGCCATCGTAAATGAAGCGGAACACAGCGGAATAAAGACGAAGAAGGAGGTGAAACTAGATGCCGAAGATCAGAATATCACACGAGACGCTCAGGAGCACAGCCAAGAGCATCGCCCAGTGCCAGACAGACCAGCAGGATATCATCTCGAAGATCTCTCAGATGGTGGAGACGCTGAGGACTGGATGGGAAGGCGAAGCCCGCGTAGGTTTTGAGGCAGCTTTCGAAGCAGCGAAGCCTATGTACCAGCAGTTTGCTCCCGACCTTCAGAAGTTCGCAGACTTCCTCAACATGTACTCAGGCAAGATGGAGGATGTCGACGTAGCAGGCCGTGAAAGGTTCAAGGACGCTATCCAGCAGTAAAGTATTAGCTCTTGAGCGGGCCGTCAGTCAGAATCATGGCAAGCAGATAGGAGGAGGTGAAAAATATGGCAGATACAATACTCTTGACCCCCGAAGAACTCGAGGACAACGCCGCGCAGCTTAATCAGATGGCAGATAAGAACGACGAGGTAGTAACTACGCTCGATGGTGTGGTGAACGGTCTGTTATCCGGCTGGGAAGGCGATGCACAGGCTGCATTCGTTGAGAGCTTCACGAAGAAGAAGGATGTCTTCAAGCGTTTGAGCGAGGACATGAGGAATTTCGCAAACAGGATTAAGACCTTCGCGTCTCACATGAGGGACGAGGAGCAGCAGAAGACCGCACAGGCTCGTGAACTTGGTGCTTAGTCAGTCTCTGATTAAAGGAAGAATAAAGCGGCAGGGGGCAGGAATTGTTCCCTGCTTTTCGTCAATTTCAGGGGAGAAGATTGTATGCCGGACAAGAAATTTCTGCTTATTACCAAGAAGGAGCTGTTCTATTCAGCCGTGATGCTGAGAATCCGCAAGCTGGTCAACGTAGTCTACGATTTCCCTGCGGACAGCCTCAAGTTCGAAGCCGAGCTCCGGGACGCGCGCAAGACACTGCGGCGAAAAAACCTTCTTGAAGATTCAGCACGGGACGGAGTGAACATCAGTTTTTCCCTGAGCGTATGCGTATCCTTCTGCGCAAACCCGGACAGCTGCGAGGTTATAGACTCTTACGGATACAGCGCGACAGTCTATCAAGCCTCAAAAATGTATATGCTCATGGAGAACCGCGGGGACGGTGAACTTCTTGCGGCGGCGTGGTTCAAGGACAAAGCCAGCCTTGACGGTTACGTAGAAAGCCAGATACAGAAAAGGAGAGGAGCAGTGCTCAGATGAGCGGACTTAGAGACGCAAGCGGCACAATAGTAATCAACGAGGCGGAAGCAGAAGAAGACATCCGCCGTGTACAGCAGGCAAAGGCCAGCCTTGAGGAAGCCCGGCAGTACCTTGACCCTGCTTCCATCGACAGCGAAAGAATGCGCGGCCTCACACGCGATGCCCTGGAACAGCAGTTCGAGAAGATGACCAAAGATCTCAACAGCTGGCAGGAAGCGTGCGACGAGACAGTCAGCTACATAAGACGCGTCGTCGCCGAATACCAGCGCATAGACCGCGAGTATGCCGCAAAAGCAAGGGAGATGAAGTGATTATGCCGACGACAGTGATAAACGTCAGCGCAGTAGAAGAGAGCACGAAGCGGGCACTGGATTACGTGTCAGAACAGCAGGATATGCTGGGTGCAATAGACCGCGTGGTCAACACGATGGAAGATGCTTGGGACAGCGATGCACAAAGAGCCTACGCAGAGAGTTTCCGGCGGTCAAGAGATCGTATAGAGCGTTTCAACGAGTCAGTAATCAGCTCCCTGAACAATATGCGCGGGTTTGTGGGGGACTGCGTGAGTGCGGACGAACTTACGGCACGCGAGATATTAAGCGTAATCTGGTAAGCGGAAAGGAGAGCGGCAGACAATGGCAAAAATTTTAGCAGTAACAACAGAAATGGAGGCGCGCGCCTCTGACATAGGAACAAAAGCAGACTCGATTCTTGACATACAGAACGCAGTAACAAATATATTCCAGAGTTTGGGACGGGACTTCAGCGGGCGCATTCCGTCGCTGATGACCGAGAAGATGATAGCAATGGAGGACATATATCAGGGTATAAACGGCACGCTCAACGGATACGCGGCTTTCCTGTCCGACGCGGCCAAGAACTACGACTGGAGCGACAGAGAAGGCGCGAGATGGGCAAGGTCTCTTAACTTGGGAGGGGGTAACTGATCATGCCGTCAAACGTGTTAATCTTTGATGCTGATTACGTCTCCGAGCTCACGGCAAGGATGAACAGTGCCTGCGAGCTCATGGCGAGTGCAGTATCCAGCCTGAAGAGCGCGAGCAACCACGAGGGCTGGAAGTGCAAGGAACGCACCGAGATACTGGGCTTCTTCGACCAGCTTAACGACAAACTTGGCCGCCTTGACGGAGGGGTGAACGAGACCACGAGGATACTCAGCGGGAGCGTGAGCCGTTTTGCCTCCCTCGAACAGCAGTACGAATCGCAAGCTGAAGGGCTCTCTGAGGAAATAACCGGCGGCTTCGGGTTCAGGGCATCCGTGCGCGGAGGCGGAAACAGCACAGAACCTTCCGGGCAGACACCGGGAAGTTCTGCGTCCGGCGGAACAGGCTCTGGCGGAAGCGAAGGCACCGGCGGGGCAGGCGGGCAAGGCGGGCACGGCGGGCACGGCGGGCACGGAGGCGGCGGACATGTCGCAGGAGCAGTCGCAGGACTTGGCCGCAACATAATAGGCGGAAACAGGCCGGGCGACAATCACAATAATTCTGAGACACCTTCAGGAACAGGAGGAGCAGGAGGAGCAATGAACGTAAATCTTCCGGTAACGTATATTCCCGACAACCCGGGAGCGGCGGCACGGGGCGTTAAGGACACCAAAGCCGTAGCAGTATTCGCGGTCAGCACAGCCGCAGGGACAATCACGGGAGCTCTGTCGGAAGGAGCTCAGGCAGCGTCAGTACCGGCACTCGTCGAGGCCTACAACACAGCACGTGATGTCTTCGAGAGTTCCGGCGCAATAATGGCCAGTCCGTCCCAGCCCCACACTGCTGAGCGTCTCGCTATGGCCGCCGGTCTGGTGTCGCTCGCGGGGAATCCGGGAGCTCAGGCTTCGGCGCATTCGCAGGGCTTCAGTGCTTCGTCATCAGGGAGCGGGAGCTTCGCCGCCAACGCAGGCAGCCTCATGGGTATGCTTCAGGGCAACTCTGAGGCTTCGGAGCTTCAGGGCATTCTGGGAGTACTGACGGGGGCTGGCGGTGTTTCTGGTGCTGCATTTGCCGGAAGTTCTAGAGGCGAAAACAATACATTCTTTGATATGATACTCGATGCACTCAAGAAAGCCCTTGCGGGAGAAGGCACAGGAACGTCGTCATCGTCGTCTGCCTCTAACCCGGTAGCGGAATTTCTGGGAAGTTACGTGATGGACTAGGTGATAATCAATGCCGAAGGTGAAATTTGCAGTACGTTCCGACGTGGGGCGCGTAAGAACCAACAACGAGGATAATTTATACTGCAACGGAATAGTCATGACGGTCTCCGACAGAGAGAGGCCGTTTTTTCTTGCAGGAATAACGGACACACCCGCAATCTTCGCTGTCTTTGACGGAATGGGCGGCGAGGACTGCGGGGAACTTGCCTCCCTCACTGCCGCAGAGTCGCTTCAGAAGCACGCAGGCAAGGTACTCGGCAACATTCTTGACGCTGAATGGGAAGTAGTCAACTTCGTCAAGGAAGCCAACGCTGAGCTTCTGGAGATTATGCGTTCTCAGGGTCTGAGGATGGGTACTACGCTGGTTATGGCAGTTGTCGGCGAGGCATCCTTCACGATGTACAGTCTGGGTGATTCTCAGGGCTTCAAGATGCTCGGAGACCGTCTCGTGCGCGTAACGGACGACCACACCATAGCCGCAAGCAAAGTCAGGATGGGTCTTATGACTCCTGCTCAGGCGGCCAAGAGCAGGGAGAACCACATTCTCACGCGCTGGCTTGGAGATCCCGACGAGTTCGGAGCAGCACCGGATGTCAGCCAAGCCTTTGCGTTCAGTGATGCACAGGGAGGGCTGATGTGCTCTGACGGACTGACTGACATGCTGGACTTCAAGGACATCGCCGCAATCATGAAGGCTAACCCCGAGCCTTCGGACGCAGTGAATGCCCTCGTTGATGCGGCACTCGGGCGCGGAGGCCGGGACAACGTTACGTGCCTTGTGTTCAGAGTAGAGGAGGTTGAGCAGGCATGACGGACATAAAGCAGTACGAGCCTCTGTGGGGTTCATGGTACGTCGAGGGCAATCCGCTGGGTGAGGGATCGTTCGGCCAAGTGTGGAAGGTACGGCGCGAGGAGTTCGACCGCAAGTACTACGCCGCCGTGAAAATAATCTCCCTGCCTCAGAGCCGGGAAGACCTCAACCGCATACGCAGCGAGCTCAATGACGACGAGCCAAGCGTACGGAGCTACTTCAAGGGTATGGTTGACGACATAATCCAGGAAATAGACCTCATGAGCATGTTCAGGGGGAACTCTAACGTCGTCTCTATCGAGGATCACAAGGTGCTGCCAAAAGAAGGCGGAGAAGGCTGGGAGTCCATAGGCTGGGACATTCTCATACGCATGGAACTTCTGGAGACGTTGTCGGCTCACACAGCGTCCAAGCCGCTAACCCTTGAAGAGGTTATGAGGCTGGGTATAGACATCTCGCACGCTCTGGAGCTCTGCGCCGTCAAGAACGTTATCCACAGGGATATCAAGCCGGACAATATCTTTGTGTCGGAGTACGGAGACTACAAGCTGGGCGATTTCGGTGTAGCCCGGCACATTGAGCGCATGAACGCCGAGATGTCAGAGAAGGGAACGCCCACGTACATGGCACCTGAAATCTTCAACCACCAGCCTTACGGGCCTTCTGTGGATCTGTACTCTCTGGGCATAGTCATGTACCGTTACCTGAACAACAACCGTGCTCCGTTCATGCCGCCTTATCCCGAACAGCCGACCCCTGATGACCGCGAGAATGCACTGATGCGCAGGATGAGGGGGGAGCAGATTCCCGACATACCCGGCATTCCCGCAGAGCTCAATGATTTTGTGCTCAAGGCGTGTGCGTTCCGGCCTGACGACAGGTTCAGGAGTGCTGAGGAGTTCAGGAAGGAGCTCGAGAGGATAGCGGGCGTGAAGTCTAAGGCTTCCGTGTACGAGATTCCGAGAGCGCAGGGAGGTGCGGACACTTCTCCGCGCGCACGCAGGGCTGACGAAGAAGAGGAGCATACTGTCGGGCAGTTCGTTCCACGTTACGAGGAGACCATCATTGCCCCCAAGAACGAGAAGCCCGAAGTTCCCGCACGAATCATGAACTTCATCTCAATACCCGGTGCTGTGTGTTCGGGGCTGCTTACCCTTCTGTGTATCTTCAGCGGACGAACCGGCGACATTGTGTTCTCCATGCCGCTCTACGCTATGCTTGCTGCCCTCTGCGTCCTGACCTTCAAGCTCTCGGCGTTGAACCTTGTAGCGATTGTCTGGCTCATCGTATGGCTGGCCTTTACGGCTCTGATGAACTTCTCGGCGTTCGATTATCCTCTGCTGGCAATGACGGTGGGGATATTGTGTGCTGAGGCTCTGCGTTCGCCCAACCCGAAGTACAAGCGCGTCCTTAGTGTTGCTCTTGCGATGTGCGCAGTTGTTACGTCAGTGCTGTCTTACAGGGCTTCGGGAGCTTCGACCTCAGAGAACTTCAAGGCACTCATTGCGGCATCTTACGGAATACCGGCCATACTGTCGTTCGGTGCTGTAGCCGTAATGCTGCCCCATCGCGAGGACGGGAAAGTCATCCCTGTTCTTGCGGCTCTGCAGTTTGCACCGCTGATGATGTTCCTGATGATGATAGCAGCAGCATTTGCCGGGAAATTCTCTTACGTGCTGTTCAACATGGCTAATGCCTGCTTGGTGGGGTTCTCGCCGGAAAGATTCTCGTGGTGGAGGTACGCGCGGTTTCTCGGGCTAGTCATTCAGGTTGTGGCGGCACTGTGCGTTGTGCTGACGGCGTGCGCAAGGATGATGCCTAGTGATTTTCTGGCGATGATGAACAGCAAGGGGAAATCTGCCGGGATGTTTGCGGCCGGGCTTGCTGTCGTAATTATGGGCTTATTGGCTGTGTTGCTGATTTAGGCGGAGTGCATCAGCTATGAGCAAAAAGCTAGTGTACTTATCGAACTGTCCCAGTCATTATTCACTGTCGCTCTCTGAGGCCTTCACCAAAATCTACGGCGACAGCTTCAAGTTCATCACGACCGTCCGGCTCAAAGAAGGCGAGGGTCTGCCGTCATACTTCGGGGACACGGCGGAACTTCCGTTTGTCCTGCGAGCCTACGACAGCCCGGAGGCCGGAGAGGAAGCCCGCAGGATGGTGATTGATGCGGACTGCGTGATAATTGGCGGCCTGCCGGTAAGCGATGTCGCCGAGAGACTGCGTGCGGGGAAATTGACTTTCATGCAGAGCGAACGTTTCTTCAAGGGGCCGCTGTGGAAGGATGCAGTGAGGTTCGCGAAGTACTGTCTCTACAGCGGCGGGAGGTCTCAGGCACGGGATAGGCGCGCGAAGTTCTACCTCCTGTGCGTGTCTGCTTACGCGGCACGGGACTACAGCACCTGCGGACTGTTCAGGGGCAAGTCGTACAGGTGGGGCTACTTCCCCGAGCTGAAGCACTGGGACACTCTTCCCGCAAAGGACAGCGGAAGCATCATCTGGACGGGAAGGCTAATCTCGTGGAAGCACCCTGATTTGGCGGTGAAGCTCGCGGAGAGGCTCAAGGCTCAGGGCAAAACCTTCCGGCTGAAGATTATCGGTTCTGGCGAAATGCAGGCAGAACTCTCGCGCATGGTCGACGCACTGAACCTTCACGACTGCGTAGAACTTCCGGGAGCTCTTCCCGTCGGGAAGGTTCGCACGGAGATGGAGAGGGCGGAGATCTCGCTGTTCACGTCGGACAGAGGCGAAGGCTGGGGAGTTGTTCTCAACGAAGCAATGAACTCCGGCTGTGCAGTTCTCGCGGACAACCGAGCAGGCTCTACCCCATACCTAGTCAGGGACGGGCACAACGGACTGACCTTCAAGGGGCTCGATGACCTCACGCAGAAAGTCTCTGCACTGCTCGATGCTCCCGAGAGATGCGCTGAACTTGGCCGGAACGCCTACAAGACTATTGCGGAGGTGTGGAGTCCTGATGTCGCGGCAAGGAGGTTCGTCGAGCTTGCGGAGGCACTGAGGACAAAAGATTCTGTGAGCTTGTGGGAGGACGGGCCGGGAAGCGTTGCGCCGGTGATATAATTACACAATCCCCAACGAAAAGAGGTACTCACTCATGAAGATAGGATTTATCGGTCTCGGCATAATGGGTCGCCCGATGGCCAAGAACCTCCTCAAGGCCGGGCACGAACTCAGAGTATTCGACATGAACAAAGCCGCTGTTGACGACGTCGTAGCCTTCGGTCAGGGCAAAGCCACAGCCGCCGCAAACGCAGTCGATGCCGCGAAGGGTGCAGAGCTCGTCCTTACGATGCTCCCCAACTCCCCGCACGTCAAAAGCGTAATGCTCGAGGACGACAAAGTCGCTGACCACATGGAGCAGGGCGCGGCATTCATCGACATGTCCTCAATCAACCCCATCGCCAGCCGCGAAATCGCCGACGCTCTCGCAAAGAAGGGAATCCCTATGCTCGACGCTCCCGTCTCCGGCGGTGAACCTAAAGCTATTGACGGAACGCTGAGCTTCATGGTCGGCGGCAAGAAGGAAGTCTTCGCGAAGTTCGAGCCTGTGCTTAAGGCTATGGGCTCAAGCGTTGTGCTCTGCGGAGACATCGGCGCAGGGAACGTTACGAAGCTGTGCAACCAGATCGTCGTTGCGGTGAACATCGCGGCAGTCAGTGAAGCACTCATGCTCGGCAAGAAGGCCGGCGTTGACCCCGAAGCAATCTATCAGGCGATACGCGGAGGGCTCGCAGGCTCAACGGTAATGGACGCGAAAGCTCCCATGATCATGAACCGCAACTTCAAGCCCGGCTTCAAGATTGACCTTCACATCAAGGATCTCACCAATGTTATGGACGCGGCCAAGAGCGTTGACAGCCCCATTCCTCTGACGGTGCAGGTGTTCGAGATGATGAAGATTCTTCACGGCGACGGCAAGGGACAGTGCGACCACAGCGCGCTTGCCCTCGTGTACGAGAAACTTGCTAACACGGAGATTACGCGCGGCTAGTTCACGAAAATTTCATACCAACTGCATATAATAGACCCTGTGAGTTAGTGTACAATCTATATTCACGGGGTCTAATCTTATTCTCAGGAGTTCATTATGTGATGCGCAAAATCTTTCTTACAATTTCACTCTTTCTGCTGATGATGCTTCCGTCAGTCCTTTATGCTGAAGACATTTCCGGCCTTTCCCTCGAAGAGTGCCTGACGCTCGCTCTCCTCAACCACCCTTCGCTGACCAAAGCCAAAGCCTCAACGCGGGACATTGCCGCACAGCTCGAAGCCCTGCGCGCAAGCACACGGTGGAAGCTCAGCCTCTCCGGGTCATTCAGCTACGACGGCGACTACGAGGACTGGGACAGCAGATACCACAGCGAGTCCCTCCGTGTAACGGCGACGAAACTCATCTATGACAACGGACGCAGCAAACTTCAGCGCGAGATACGCACGGAGAGCCTGAAGGGTTCGCGCGAAACATTCAGGAACACGCAGATAACCGTAGCCGCCAACGCCAAGAAAGCCTACTATGACCTCGTGCTGAAGATGCTCAACAGGGACGTAGAACGCGAGAAAGTAATGAACCTTGAGGAACACCTTAAGCGGGCTCAAGGTCTCTACGAGGTCGGCAACGTCGCATTCATCGAGGTAACGAAGGCTCAGGCAGATGTAGCCAGCGCGCGCGTCTCCCTCCTGAAGGCAGAGAACGATATTCTTGTGTCGCAGGAAGCACTGAGGGTAGCGATGGGCACGGATATTGCCGGGCCGTTCGACATTCTGCTGTCGACGGAGCTGCTGCTTCCTCAGCCCGCAGAGGACACGTCCGCACTCATAGCCTCAGCCCTCAACGACAGGCCGGACTACCGCAAACTTCTTCACGACATCAGGGGAAGCGAGCTCGCAATCACCAACGCCGCCCGCGCGAACTCACCGACAGTGAACGGCACGCTGAGTTCTACGTTCTCGAAGCGTGAGGGCAACAACTCGACGGAGAACTACGCCGCCGGAATAACCGTAACCGTCCCGATAGTTGACGGCGGGGAGGTCAAGGCTAACGTTGCGTCCGCACGTGCACAGCTTGACTCCGTGAATGCAGACGCAGAGGCCTTAAGGCAGCAGATAACTTACTCAGTGAGGAGCGCGGCACTCTCGCTAACGAACGCGACGGACAGGGTAAGATCCAGCGAAGCAAGCGTGAAGTACGCGGAGGAGAACCTCGAGCTGGCGAAAGGACGCTACGAAGTCGGAGTAGGCGAACCACTCGAGCTCAGCGATGCGGTCTCTACGCTGGCAAGTTCGCGGTACACGTACTATCAGGCACTGTATGACGCACAGACAGCAAGGGCAGAACTTGACGCGGCACTGGGTCATTTTCCGCCGGAGATTGACGGGAGGATAGGAGAATGGGAAGCAGAGTAGACCTTCACATACACACTGACGCATCGGACGGAACAGACAGCCCGCAGGCCTTGCTCTGGAACATCCAGAAGGCCGGAATAGACACGTTCGCTGTTACTGACCATGACACGATACGCGGGGCAATGGCTGTGAAGAAGATTGTTCCGCCGGGAATGAAGTTCATTCAGGGAATAGAGTTCTCATGCATTGCAGAAGGCGGAAAGTGCCACATTCTGGGCCTGAATTACGACGAGAACAACCTCGACTTTCAGGAGGCACTTCGTACTGGCGACGAGCTCCGGCACGCAAAGTTCTGGAAGCGCGTTGAGGTATTGCGCTCGGAATTCGGGATAACCTTCACTGATGACGAGATGGATACCCTCCTCAAGACCCCCAGCGTGGGCAAGCCGCATCTGGCTAATATGATTGTCGCTAAGGGCTTCGCAACGGACAGGCAGGACGCAATCACACGCTACATCGACAAGTGCAGGACGGGCGTAAAGAGCAAGATAGATGCTTCTTTCGCGGTGAGAGCAATTCTGTCGGCAGGAGGAATCCCTGTGTGGGCACATCCTCTAGGCGGTGAAGGTGAGCCGGAGCTTCCCGAGCATAAGTTCAGGGTTATGCTTCAGGAGCTCGCGGGTTACGGCTTGAAGGGGCTGGAGTGCTGGTACTCGAAGTACAAGCCCATGAAGTGCGAGTGGCTTTCGCGGTGGGCGGAGAGAATGGGGCTGTGCGTTTCGGGCGGTAGCGACTATCACGGAACGAACAAATCAATTCCGCTCGGCCGTCTCAATGCTGACAACATAAACATAGATGCAGAGAAACTTACGATACTAAGAAAGGTGTGAAATCATGATAGCAGGAATAAAGAGGCTTCTTATTCTCGCTGTGATGGCGGGGCTGGGGTATTGGGGGTACATGTTCTTCTTCCATGAAGAGCCGGTGACTTACGGCCTGACGACTTCGCAGATAACACGGGGGGACATTGTCTCGACAGTTACGGCGACAGGCGAGCTCAACGCAATAAACGTCATCGAGGTGGGAACTCAGGTCTCAGGGATAGTGCAGGAAATCTACGTCGACTTCAACTCTGTCGTGAGAGCAGGGCAGTTAATCGCGCTGATTGACCCGTCAGTTCTTCAGCTCACGCTTAGAGAGTCGGAAGCCAGCCTCGCGGTGTATCAGGCGAGCGTAGCCAGCGCACAGGCATCGCTTGAGGACGCGCAGAGGCAGCTAGCCCGCAACAAGGAGCTTTTGGCGCGCAAGCTCATAGCCCGCAGTACTGTGGACACCAGCGAGACCGACGTATCTATGAAGAGGGCAGCCCTTCAGGAGGCGAAATCCCGTGTTGTTCAGGGACGTGCGGCAGTCGAACGCGCAAGGACGAATCTCGGCTACACACGCATAACTTCACCGGTGAACGGCGTAGTGATTGACCGCCAGGTAGACGCTGGGCAGACCGTAGCATCAGGCTACCAGACACCGACGCTGTTCAAGGTTGCCGAAGACCTCACGAGGATGCAGATCGAGACGCAGGTTGACGAGGCGGACATCGGGACGGTTGCTGAAGGCCAGAGCGTAACTTTCAGGGTAGACGCGTTCCCTGACGAGGTGTTCGACGGAAAGGTCGTGCAGGTGAGGATAGCTCCGTCGACGAGCAACAACGTCGTAACGTACACGGTGATTATCCACGTGAGCAACCCTGACCTTAAGCTGAAACCAGGAATGACCGCCAACGTCTCAATCGAGACCGCCCGCGCAAATAACGTCCTGCGTATCCCGGTAGCTGCATTGAGGTTCACGCCGCCTGAGGGACTGCTGGAGACGATCTCGTTCGACCGGGACATTCTGACGCAGAAGAAGACGCTCAACAGCGGGACGTTATGGCCGGAACACGACGGAATAATGATGAGGCCGGTTCAGGTAGAGACAGGCATCACGGACAGCCGCTACGTTGAGCTTGTGAGGGAGAAGACGCAGGCTCCTGCGCGCCCGGACAGGACAGGTCAGGGAACAGGTCAGGGCAGGCCGGAAGGTTCTCCGCGTCAGGTACTGCGTGAAGGTACGGAACTTGTGGTGAACGCTCAGGCTGGAGCGACGACTGGGACGACGAGTCGGGGCGGGTTGTTCGGAGCACCCAGAGGCGGCGGAAGAGGCGGGCCGAGATAGCATGAGCATAATCGAAGTCAGAGACCTCACGAAGATCTACAAGACCGGCGACGTTGAGCTTCATGCTCTTGACGGGGTGAGCTTCGCCATCGAGCGCGGTGAGTTCGTGTGCGTGATGGGGCCGTCGGGTTCGGGGAAGTCGACGATGATGAACATTCTCGGCTGCCTTGACGTGCCCACGTCGGGACACTACGAGCTTGACGGTGTGGACGTGAAGGATCAGAGCAGGGCGGAGCTGGCTGACATCCGCAACAAGAAGCTTGGTTTTGTGTTTCAGGGCTTCAACCTTCTGCCGAAAGTTGACGCTGTCGAGAACGTAGAACTTCCTCTGCTGTATCGCGGCGTTGGAGGTTCAGCGCGGAGGAAGGCGGCGATAAACGCGCTTGAACGCGTCGGGCTTGGAGAGAGGCTGCACCATCGGCCTGCGCAGATGTCGGGCGGGCAACAGCAGAGAGTCGCCATTGCGCGCGCAATCGTAGGCGAAGCACCGATAATCTTGGCCGACGAACCGACGGGCAACCTCGACACGAAAACGACGGTGGAGATCATGAACATCTTTACGGAGCTGCATAAGCAGGGAATAACGGTGATTCTGGTTACGCACGAGCCGGAGATAGCGACGTGGAGCGAGAGGGTGTTACGGTTCAGGGACGGGAAGCTGATTGCTGACGAGGCCGCACCGAAGCTCGAGGAGCTGGAGACGGAGGCCAAGCAGAGGCAGTAAGTCAGGGAGGGCAGGAGAGAGATTATCCCCTGTCCTCTGCGTTTTCACCTACAGCCACTCGTTGATGTTGCGCTTTGACGTACCCCAAGTGAATGTCCTTACAGGTTCTACTTTTCTGCAGTAACGGCAGGCGGGTATAGGCTCGCTCAGCTTCTGGCATATCTCGTCTGCTGTCAGATCTTGATAGATGTCGATGTAATCATCCTCCGTGATAACTACATTCTGGCCGAAGTATTTGTTGAAATGGTGGACGTGAGGAGCAAACGAGCACGTGAACAGGCGGCCGTGACTCAAGACGATACAGTTGTTGGCGCGTCCACACATGCCGAACTGTAATTTTATGTCGCTGTCTCCGCCTAGATTTATGGGCACAATGTCGAATATGTCTTTAGTGCTGCTGGCATCATTCCACGCCCACTCAAAATTGACACCGAACTTGGCGGCCTTTGCTTTGATGGTGTCAGCATCAATCTTTATGGGGTATGCCGAGACCCAGATTCTGATGTTATTGTCATGGCAGGCTTTCCAGAAATCATCCGGCATCTTGGGCAGAAGTATACCGTTGGAGAAGACGTAAATATCTCCCTCAGGCAATACTTGTCTGGTTATCCTCATAAACTCTAAGAGGTCGGGATGAAGCAGAGGCTCGCCTCCCATGAGATAGACACGATCACACTCGTGGCCGAAAAGTTCCGCAAGCCTTGTAACGTCGCGGCGAAATTCCTCAACGTCAAGAAATTCCGGCTCAGCCAGCGGAGCAAAATCACTACAACCCTTACAGTTGAGATTGCAGTGTTCGACTAAGTGTACCTCAAACCTCAGCTTGCTGCGCTTCTCAGTCAGAGGCAGGGACTTCGCTATCTTGGATTTGACGGATCTTAGGCGTATCCTACGGATAATTTCGGGCTTTATCAGCCTTATAGAGCGGAAAAGAGGAGCGGGAAGAATAATGCTCAGGAACTTCTTCAGAAGTCCCTTCAACTTCAGGAGCTTCTTCAAGATGCCGCACCTGCCTCTCCAGCAGGACAGTACAGCACGACATGAACACTATCTGCTATATTTCTGGCGAGGGGAAAAGGATAGACTAGGCTACTGCGAACTGCGAACTGCGAACTGCGAACTGCGAACTGCGAACATTATACGCACACAAATTCATTCGCGTCAACCTCCTTATTGCTTAAGATTGCATTATTCTATCACAAAAATACGGCTCCGATTATCTCAGAGCCGCGCTCAATCCTTATGCCTCTATCGGGATCTCCGCCTCGTCCTGTCTCGGCCAGGTTGAAGTCCATGTGCGCACCGGCATTCCCCAGATGTTGATGAACCCCACAGCCGCAGAATGGTCGAACGTGTCGCCCTCCGAGTACGTCGCGAGGTCATGACGGTAAATGCTCTTGGCCGCCTTCAAGCCCCTCACTACCGCGCTGCCCTTGAAGAGACGCATCTTCACCGTGCCGTTCACGTAACGCTGCGTGTCGTTGATGAACGCGTTGATTGCGTCGCGCAGAGGCGAGAACCAGTAGCCCTCGTACGTCAGCTCCGCAAAACGTGTCTCGAGCTCCCTCTTGCTCCTGAGAACCTGCTTGTCCAGCGTAAGTGTCTCCATTGCACGATGAGCAGTAAGAAGCGTTACAGAGCCCGGGCACTCGTAGACCTCGCGGGACTTGAAGCCCACAAGCCTGTCTTCTACCATGTCAACGCGTCCGATGCCGTGCCGCCCCGCAATCCTGTTGAGCTTCTGGATGAGTTCAACGCCGTGCATCCTCTCTCCGTTCAGTGCCGCAGGTATTCCGCCCTCAAACGTAATCTCTATGTATTCGGGAGCATCCGGGCCCTCGAGGGGGTTAGCTGTCATCTCGTAGGCATCTTCCGGCGGTTCGTTCCAAGGGTCTTCGAGGAGTCCGCACTCTATTGAACGTCCCCAAAGGTTGTCGTCAGTACTGTAAGGTGATGACGCTGTTGCTCTCACGGGTATTCCGTGCTTGTCCGCGTACTCTATCTCTGCCTCGCGCGTGAAATGCCAGTCCCTCACAGGCGCGAGAACCTTGATTTTCGGGTTGAGTGCCGTTGCGCAGACCTCAATGCGCACCTGATCCTGACCCTTGCCCGTGCATCCGTGTGCTACTGCGACTGCGCCTTCTTTGTTGGCGATGTCGACGAGCGTCTTTGCGATTAACGGACGGGACAGCGCAGAAACGAGGGGATACGTTCCCTGATACATTGCGTTAGCCTTCAATGCAGGGTAAACGTAGTTCTCGGTGAACGTCTTCTTGAGGTCGAAGATGTACGCTTTCACCGCTCCGCTGTTCAGTGCCTTTGCCTTCGCCGCCTGAAGGTCAACGTCCTTCTGTCCTACGTCGGCCGTCATCGTAATTACGTCGTAGCCCTGCTCGGTGAGCCACATTACCGCAACGGATGTATCAAGCCCTCCGCTGTAAGCGAGAACCGCTTTGCCTTTCTTCTCTGCCATGAATAGGATTCCTTCTCCCATGAAAATTTTTGATGATGTTATGATAATAACACAAGCTGATTTTATGGAGACATCAGAAAAATATCTTCTGAGGAACTGCCGGACTTTGAGTTACTGCTCGCCGGTTTTCCATGCCAGGCATTTTCGATAATAGGCAGGCGCGAAGGTTTTGATGATGCTGTTCACGGAAAACTGTTCTTCGAGATTCTGAGAATACTCCGCGAAAGAAAACCTGTCGCATTCATGCTAGAGAACGTAAAGAACCTTACAGCTCACGACAGCGGCAGGACATACAGAATAATCATGAACTTCCTCGAACACCTGGGGTACTGCGTCTATTCGCGGGTTCTTAACGCAATGGACTTCGGGCTTCCCCAGAAACGCGAAAGAATCATTATTGTCGGCTTCCGTGAAAATGTGCTGTTCGCTTTTCCTGAGCCTGTACCTGACTCAGAATGTCTGACACTCGCAGATATTCTTGAGCCGTCTCCCCCGGCACGGTATTATGTCAGCGACAAGATACGGGCATCACGGCTGGCAAGACTGAAGTATAAAGACTTTCCCAAGCCGTATATTTCGCATGAAAATGTAGCAGGAAGCGTAACGCCTCATTTATGGTCAGCAACACTCAGAGCAGGAGCTTCGGCAAATTACATGCTTGTTAATGACGAACGCAGGCCTACAGAACGCGAGATGCTGCGGCTTCAAGGTTTCCCCGACAGTTTCAGAATAGTAGTTCCATACGGGAAGCTGAGACAGCAGTGCGGAAATTCCGTAGCCGTCCCGGTAATCAAAGCAGTAGCTCAGGAAATGTTAAGGTCATTAAGGCAGGTACAGGCATGAACACAGAACAGTCATTCACAGTTCAGAAATGCCCTTTATTACGTAAGGACTGCATCACCCGGAGATTTTGACGTGAAGAAATTCATAGATTCTTTCAGGTATGAGGCGGGGCTCAAGGGCTGAAGTTCTGGAGGAGTTCGGGGATTTTGCGGAACGTGTGATGCGCATCAATCCTTAGCTTAGACGAAGAGCTTGCGGAAGATATAACAGGCAGCATATCCGGCGACAGAATCATTATCGTCTGCCGTGATGCAGAGAAGAACATAATACATTGCGGAAGCTTCGTGATGAAATTGCGCTGGAATTTCCTCCTGCTTATAATTTGCCTGAGGTTCTGAAAGCCAGGCATTACGAAAAATTACACCCCCTGAGGCAGCCTCAAGGGGTGCACGCCTAATACGGCAGAATGTTCCACAAAAGATTGATTATCGGGTCAAAGAACACGTTGATTATCCCGGTCAGCAGAAGCACGAGAATTATTATCATCCCGTACCTCTCCAGCCACCAGTAATAATGCATGTACTTATACGGCAGAAACGCCTCCAGCACCCTCGAACCGTCCAGCGGCGGAATCGGTATCAGGTTGAACGCCGCAAGCCCCATGTTGATGTTCACCATCTGGAACAGGAAGATTAACCCGCTCTGCCCCGTCCACTGATACCACCTCGCCCCGAAAAACCTGAAGAACAGCACGGTAACTACCGCCGTCAAGAGGTTTCCCGCAACGCCGGCCAGAGACACAATCACCAGATCACGTCTCGGATGGCGGAAGTACCTCGTGTTTATCGGCACAGGCTTAGCCCACCCGAACCCCACAAGCAGAAGCATCAACGTTCCCACAAGGTCGAAATGGTCGAACGGGTTAAGCGATAGTCTCCCGCTGCGTTCAGCCGTTGGGTCGCCGACGCACTTGGCCGCGAAACCATGACAGAACTCGTGGAACGACAACGCCCACAGCAATGCCGGAATCGTGAGGAGAAGCCTCACCGGATCATGCAGTAATCTCATCTCTTCAACAGTCCTCCTAATCCCTTCTGCAGTCCCTTGCGCAGTTCGTCCTTCACTCTGTCCTCGACCTGCTGCCTCGTGCTCTTCTTCTGCTGCGTCTGAGGCTTGGTCTGCGTCTTGGGCTTGATGTCCGCAGGTGTAGTAATCTTCGGAGTTATCGGCGTGCTCTGCTGAGGCTTCTTCGCTCCGGGCAAAAGAATATCCACCGTGCGGTCTATTATCCTCTCCTGCAAAGTAGTTTCCTGCTTCTTGTCCGTGCTCTGGGTCTGCGCAGGTGTCTGCGTCTTAACCGTCGACGGCCCTATCTTCAGCCCCGAGAACGACGGCGACGCTGCTTTGCCCGAAATCTTCAGGTTCACGGTGCGGAAGTCTCCCGTTGCCGCCGTCTTCTCTGCTCCCGCTAGGCCTCCCTGAAGAAACGCTTTCAGTCCGTCCTGAAGGTTCGACACTCCTCCCTTGAAGAGTGCCTCAAGACCTCCCTTGCCGCCGCCCTGCAGTGCGTTGATCAGCTGGTAGTTGATGACGCTCTCGGTGAGGAAGTTCAGGGTTGCTTCCTGCCCGCCGAAATCTATCGTTCCGTTCTGTGTCAGTTTCGCGTAACGGTACATCGGGTCGTTCTTCGGAGCGTTCGCGATGCTTCCGGCCTTGAGGATGAGTTTCCCCGTCTGAAGGCTCAGAGGCGCGTTGACGGTCGCGTAACGTATTCCGTTGATGCCGTGAACCTTCGCCACTATGTCCAGCCACTTGAAGCCAGTGATTGCTCCCGCGCCCATCGAGAAATTCCCAGTGCCTGAGTACGTTACCTTGTCCTTCGCCGAGCCGTTTACCTTCATTGTGAGCTTGCCCGTGCCCGTAATCTTTCCCTCGAGGCCGCCCGAAGCATCCTGAATCAGCGCGTTCACGTCAACTCCTGATGCGTCGATGTTGTCGGTGAACTTCATCGTGTTCACGTCGAACGTCAGAGTGTTCTTGAGCGTCCCGCCGTAGAGTTTCGCTGTTCCGCCTGATGATGCAAACTTGTTTCCCGAGTACGACAGCGGCAGGTTCACGCTGGACAGGCTGAAGCCGTATGCCTTGAACGCTGGAAGTGTCAGAGTGCCCTTGCCCGAAACGTTTGCACCTGTGCCCGAAAGGTTCAGCGTGAGAGCGGCTGTGCCGGTGATGGTGTCCTTCATGTCCTTAGAGACATCCGCGACGAGCCCGCCGAGATTCACTCCCGAAGCCTCGAAGCTGTCCGTGAACTTCATGCTGTCGACGTTGAACGTCAAAGAGTTCTTGAGGTTTCCGCCGTAGAATTTCGCCGTGCCTCCGTTCGACGTGAAGGAGTTTCCCGAATACGCGAGAGGAAGGCTTACGTTCGAGAGTGAGATTCCGTACGCTTTGAGGGCTGGTGAGCCCAGAGAGCCTTTGCCGGTTACGTTCGTGCCCTCGCCGGTCATGACGAAGTTCAGGCTCGCAGTCCCGGAAACGTCGTAATCTGGTAACAGCCTCGCTAAGTTCACGCCGTCAGCCTTGATTGTGATGTTGGGTCTGATTGACGGCGACACCTGCACCGTTCCCGACGCGCTGACCTCCGCCCCCTCAACGTCCGCACGCAATCTGTTAATCTTCACGCTCTCCATTGTTCCCGCAACATCCGCCGCAACTCCCGTGAGCGTGAAGCCCTGTGCGTTCAGTGAAGGAACGTTGGCATTCAGTGCGATGTTCGGGCTGGTGTTAGTGCCTGAGACCTTCAGCGTACCTGTCAGACTTCCTTTGAGCTCAGCTCCCGAAGCCGCCGCTAACGGAGCAAGTTCGAGGTTCGTGAACCTGAAGTTGAAGTCCAGAGGTGATTTGCCCGCTATGTCCGCAGTCCCGCTTCCTGTAATCGTTCCTTTCCCGCTCTTTGCGTTGAGGCCTCCGAGAGTGATTTTGTCGCCGTTCTTGTCGATTTTCGCACTCACGCCAGAAAATGTTACTCCGCTCGCAGTTATGCTCTTGGCCGCCGCGTTGATGCTCAGTTTGTCGAGTTTCGCCAAGTCTCCGGCAAGTGCCGTCGTAAGCTCGATGTCCTTCGCACTCACAATGTCCATTGCCTGCAGGTTCGGCGATGATGCTACGAGGTTCACGCTCGGACTGTTCACGCTCCCTCTGACCCGCACTCCGGCATGAACGTTGCCCTTCAGCTTGTAGCTGTCGATGTCGGGAACGTAGGCCTTCAGTGCCGCAGGTGTCATCGAGATTGTTGCGCTTATGTCAAGATTGGGGTTGTCTGACGGAAGAGGAGAGATTGTCCCGTTCACGTTGATGGGCATTCCGTTTAACGTTCCTTCCGTCTTGCTGAGGGTCAAAGTCTTGTCCGCAAACGCAAAATTTATCACCGGCTTCGTTATCGTCTGATCGAACCCTGAGAACTCCGGGCTGTTCAGCGAGCCGGAAATTTTCGGAGAAGAAGCAGTGCCCTTGACGTTCACGCTCGCAGTGATTTTTCCCGCCAGCTTGTAGTCCGACGCATCGGGTATCATGTTCTCGACGCGCTTAATGTCCAAGTCGACAATCTTTGCCGTGATGTTCATGTTCGGGTTCACCAGCAGTGAGGCTACCTGCCCCTGAATGTACCCTTGCGCTCCCTCGAAGGTGAATTTTCCGTCAACGTTCGCCGTGTCGCTCTGGGAGAGCTTCATCTGTGCGCGTATGTTCGTGAAGGCACGTCCTGCGTAGGCTACGCGTGGTGCTGTGAAGTTCACGAGTCCGTTCAGCTTGTCGACGTACCCGCTGATGTTCGCATTGAACGCCTCAACCTTTCCCGACAACCCTTTAAGCTCCTCGAGGCCAAGTACTTTGTCGAGGCCGTCAAGGCTGGCTTCGCTCCCGTCCAGCTTCACCATAACCGACAGCTTCTCGTTCGGACGCACTGCCGCCGCTATTTCACCCTGAATCGGAACGTTGAACACGCTCGCCTGAATGTTGCTCAGCCCTGCGCGGTAATCTGCATAGTTGAAGTTCGCGCTCGCACGTTCGACCGGGAAGCCGTAAATCTTCGTGCCCTTGTAGTCTATCGTCCCGAAGGCTCTCGGCGAATCCGTCCTCCCGGTAATGTCCGCATTGATGCTCGCAGTCCCCGCAAAGTCCCCCGACTTCAGCAGCTCAGGATAAAGGCCGGTCATCTCCTGCAGGTCAACATTCTCTATTGACGCGTGAAGGTCTAAGTTCTCTCCGACTAATCCTCCTGTCGCAAGAATCTTTGCGCTCCCGAAGCTCAAGTCAGAACGGTTTATCCCCGTGAGGCCTGCCGCTTCTCCCATGTCGACAGTCCCCCTCAGCGGAATACCGTTAATCCCAGCGTCAATATCCACGTCGAACTTCCGCAGGTCCGCGCCGATCTCGTTCACGGTTATCACGCCGTATTCTGAGGTGAAGCGGCTTTCCCTGAGGCTGAAACGGTCTAACGGAATGTCGGGCATAGGGTTATCCGTGTCTGCGAAGGCCGGAGTCGCGTAGAGGCTCAGTGATGCCTGAGGTTCTGTCTCTGGGAGCTTGAGGTTCTGCACAGTCGCAATCAGCGTATCAATGTCCATGCTCATGCCGCCGAGCGAGATTTCTGCGAGCCGAACCTTCCCCGTCAGCAGTGCACCGAAATTCACGCGCCCGGCCAAGTACCCCGCCGCGAGAATCTTTCTGCCGTCCTTGTCAGCAAGCTCAAAGTTGTTGAGCCTGTAGCCCTTCACAGGGTTGCCGGTGATGCTGTCGGCAGTGAGCTCAAGCCCCATGTTCTCGGAAAGATAGCTCTTGGCGAAGCCGAGTATTATGTTGCCGCCGATGTCAGCGATAGAGAATATCCCCGCCAGCACAAGAAACAGCAGCCCAAGCCCCAACAGGAAACGCAGAAACCCTTTTCCGCTTCGTTTGACCGGCGGTCTTCTGTGCTTAGGCATCGGAATCAGAATGTCGTCAACAGTCTTTGCCAATAAATTCACGCCCCTCTGTTAATGAAAATTACATTAATAGAATTTGGAGGTAATTATAAGCTAAAATAGGCGCAAAAAATTTCAATGGGAGACAAATTTTCAGCATGTGCATGACAATTCTAGCGGGTCGTTACGCGACAGTTTCCGGCGAGGTCTTGGTCGGGCACAACGAAGACGCACCCGGCCGGTTCATGATGCAGACCCACCTAGTGAAGAAGAGGCGCAGGCATCCCGGCACAAAAATATCCTTCGAGCCCGGCCTCTCGGAACTCGAACTCAACGAGACACGAACAAATCTCTTCTGGTCAGAAGCCTCCTGCCTTGACCCGGAAGCCTGTGCTTTCTGCGACCTCTACGCCAACGGTCATGGCGTGGTCATCTGCACCAACAACTGCGCGGACAGCCGCGAAGACACCCCCGAACTCCTTGACGGCGGAATAGGCTACGGACTGCGCAGGCTCGTCGCGGAGAAGGCGCACAGTGCGCGCGAAGCTCTGGAGACTGCCTGCGGGCTCGTGGAGAAATACGGCTATGCATCGAGCGGAAGAAGCTACTCGTTCGCGGACAAGGACGACATCTTCGTGATGCAGATCGTTCACGGAAAACACTACGCTGTCCAGAGAGTGCCAGACGATGAAGTCGCCGTCATCCCCAACCACTACACGATACACGAGCCGGACAAAGGCGCGCCGGGTTACGACGAGCTCGTGAGCTACGCGCACTCACGCGGATGGTACAAGCCTGTTGACGGGACGTTTGACTTCGCGCACGTCTGCCAGTCGCCGGAGACTTCAGGGCTCGACAAGAACACGTACAGGCACATCCGGGCGTTCGAGATTCTTCTGGATATGGACTTGTCGGAGCTCAAGTGGCAGAAGTGGCAGGGACTTCCCTTCTCGGTGAAGCCTTCGCGGAAGGTTGACGTTGCCATGATGAAGGAGATTCTCCGTTCGCACGACGGGAATCCTCACTTCAGCGAGCCGCTCACTATCTGCAACACCGAGACCCTCGAGAGCACAATCATACAGCTCCGCGACAACCCCGACAGAATCATTCTGCGCAAAGCACTTGCCCGGCCGTCATACTCGCCCTATCTCGCGTGGTACATGGGCATTCCGTCGATTCCTGCTGGCTACGAGGACACAGAGCCCGAAGAGTCGTTAGCGCAGCACTTTCACCTGAAGCCGGAAGCTCTGGACTGGAAAGACAATGCGTGGTTCAGGGCACTCGAGGTCAGCACAGCCGCCGAGATTCTCAGTGCTACGAAGGAAGATGCAGTGCGCGGGAAGATTGCGGCCTTCGAGGAAGAGGAAGAGCGCGAACTCGCGGACATTGACGGGCAGATAGAGCTCAGCCTTCGGAGCAAGCCGGACATTGCGCGCGCAATCATGGAGGGCACGGTCATGAAGTGGGCGCAGGGTGTTGAAGGCCTCATGAACTCCCTCAGGGACGAGCTCGGGATACTCACCGCCACAGCTTCAGGCGCGGTAACCTGCGGAAAAGCGTTCGCTGTGCGCCTTGACGGTGTGAACACGACGGAGCTCGAGGAGTCGGGGTGTATCTGCGGGCCGTCGTACGAGAAATATTCTGCGTGGTCAAAGTGCGCTGGCATCAATCATGCTGACGGAACGTTAGAGTTTTCCGCCGGTGAATGGATGAAGGACGCTGTCCAGTGCTTCACGGACTTGTACATGATGCTTCCGTGCAGGGACGGCAAGAAGCTAGCCGGTTGCGTGAGAGTTCAGGTTAGGAGGTAAACGATGGCGAAGAAGAAAGCACAGAGCATAACGGTTGACGACATCATCAAGCTCGGCCCGAAGAAGATTATCGCGCTGGTACTCGCGGCAATAGCGATCTACTTCTTCGGAATGCCCGAACAGCAGGACGACTCCGGCTTCATCGTGGGGACAGTTGCACGCGTTGTTGACGGGGACACAGCGGTGATTATGGTTGACGGTGCGGAAAGGCGCGTGAGGTTCTTGGGCGTGGACACTCCCGAGACAGTTCACCCCAACAAGCCCGTACAGTTCTACGGGAAAGAAGCAAGCGACTTCACCAAGAGTACGCTGACGGGAAAGCGCGTGTGGCTAGAGTACGACAAATCCCCTCAGGACAGGTACAGCAGACACCTCGCCTACATCTGGACGGCAAAGCCAAAGGCCATCAACGACGAGACCATGAGGCGCGACATGTTCAACGCGAGGTTACTGCTCGGGGGTTACGGAAAAGTTCTCATCATCAAGCCGAATAACCGTTACGCAAAACAGTTCGGGGAGTTCGAGGCAGAGGCAAGAAACGCCCGACGCGGCTTGTGGGGGGAATAAGGCGGAGGGGAGAAAGCCTCTCCCCTTTGCGCTTAATTGATGGTGATGCCGGAAAGTCTGTCCAGCCCTTCCTGAGCCGTCCGTACAAATTCGCTGTTATGCTCGCGCTTGGCCTGTTCAAGAGCGTCCTGAAGCCATTTTTGTGCTTCTTGGTGAAGCGCATAATCCCGAGAACCTTTCTTTACGCTAGCAACTCCGCTGTTCTGAAGCGCGTTGCATATCATGATACCAAGATTTGCCTTCGCGTCCAGCAGTCCGCTCCTTGCTGCTTCACGGTACAGTGATGCCGCCTTCCTGATGTCGTGCTTTACTCCCAAGCCCTTGTCGTACATGTAGGCCATATTGTTGGCGGCTGAGGCCTTCGCGTCCCTGTCTTCTTCCTGCTGCCATGCTTTGGCATACCACAAGAACGCACGCGCGTAATCCTGTCCGACTCCTCTGCCGTGCTGGTACATCTGCCCGATGTTGACCTGTGCGCTGGCCGTTCCCTGCTCTGCCGCCTTAAGATACCACCCGAATGCTTTTGACGCGTTCAGCGGGACACCAAGACCGTTGTCGTACATGTAGCCCAGATTGTTGTACGCGCTGATGTTGCCCTGCTCTGCCGCCTCATTCAGCCACTTTAACGCCTGCCGGAAATCCCTTCGGTTCATGTAGTACACTCCCAGATTGTTTTGTGCCGCCGGGTGGCCGTTTTCTGCGAGGCTCTTCACTTCCTCAAGGTCTGACATCTGCACGCCAGCATTAAGAGATTTGCCCAAATCACTGTGTGCTCCTGCGTCAGAATGCTTCTGCATGATCGTTTCCATCGAGAAAGTTTTACGGCTTATCAGCCTCTTGGCTTCAGACCGGGAAATTGCTTCTGCTTTCTTGCTGTCGAGCTCAGGAAGTATCTTTGCATCTCCTCCGTCTTTAAGGAAATTCGCTGTGCTGTAGTCCTTCTGCACACCATTAACCTCAACAACAGCCAGGTCGACGCGCCTTCTTCCTGAGGTGCTGCCATCTGCGTCGATATTTTCGCCGTATTCCCTGTAAACGATGTACAAATCTCCCTTGCGTACTCCTGAAGTACTGCCGCGATTTATGCGGATATCCTTGCCCTTCACAACTGACACTGCGGGGTATTCGCCGGTCAGCTTTTCGCGGACTTTGTCGCCGAGCTTTATGCTTTCGGCACGCAATGACTGCGCGTTGGGCGAACTGCAAGTTCCCGACACGGTGAAGGGAATTTTCGCGGTCTCAACGTCAACAGCCCTGACGCTGATAATAATATCCTTGTCGCGTTTGACCGAGCCGAGCAGAATATACCTGCACCCCTCGCGCCTGCCGAAATCCGATACCGCTTCAGCCTCTGATTCACTGCTGACAGCGTTATTGCTTCTTATGCGGTTAAGAAGGGTTATCGTGCCTGAGCCTGACAGAGTTTTTGTGAAGGAGTCTGTTATGATGTCAGCTTCCTTCAGAAATTCGGACGGGCTTGAAAACTGAAGGATTCCCAGCTTGATTTTCTCAGCGGCTTCAGCTCCTGACGACAGAACAAGGATTGCCGCACAACACACTAACAACTTCCTGAACATGTATATTCTCCTTTCTCAGTTGATGCCCAGAGCCTTAAGGTTATTTCTTGCCCCGTCTCCCCTGATGCCCGGAGTTTCTGCCGCCTTGCGGAAAAGCTCTATAGCCATCCTGAAATTCTGCGGGACACCCAGCCCTTCAGCATACATTCTGCCAAGCATGGTCTGCCCCTGAGCATCGCCTCTGTCTGCCGCGTAACGGAAGAGATCCAGAGCCTTAGCGTAATTCTGTGTTACTCCTTTGCCCTCGAGGTACATTATCCCCATGCTCACATAAGAATCAATGTCGCCCTGTCCTGCCGCTTGCGAGAACAGCTCCAGAGCCTTCGCGTAGTCTTTATCCGCTCCCCAGCCCTCATAGTACATCTGACCCAGACAGCCCTGCGACTCTGCGTGGCCTTTCGCCGCACCCTGCCCGAAAAACTTCAAGGCCTCATCGTAATTCTGCTCAACTCCCCATCCGGCTAAATACATGTAGCCTAACGTGCACAGAGCATCGCCCACTCCCTGTTCTGCCGCAATCTTGAGGAGCTTCACGGAATCATCAGCGTTCTTCTGCGACACCTCTATACCCTGCTCATACAAGCTAACCAGCAAATCACACAAATTGTTCAAGGCGTTGATGTTGCTCTGATATGCGGACATCTGGAACATTCCCATTGCAAGACTGAAAAAGCTGGAGGCCGTCTTGTCATAACGCTGTTCATTGCTCTGGATTCGCGCTTGGGTATCGTGTTTGATGCCTATTTTCACCGCATCAAGTTTTCTGTACGCACTATCTAGGGAATTTTCCCGCTTGCGCTTCATGACCGCCCAGCCAAGTTCCTCAAAAGCCGTGCCGACTTCATTGCGCATCTTTGCGTCCTTACTCTCAAGAGCTTCCTTCATCCTTTTACCTGTGATGTCCTGAGAGACTTTAACTGCCCGCCAGAAAGCCTGTTCATCATCAAGAGGGGTATCCAGCCTTTTTACTGCCGCCGCTGAAGGGTCTTTCACGGTCTTTTCGCCGGGACGTTTCTTCGCAAACTTCCTGCGCCTGACCAAGTCCTCCGCTTCCTTCTTCGAGACAGCCTCAACCTTGTCAGTCCTCCTGAGCAACGCAATAGCCCCTCCGTTCTTGACCAGTTCCGCAGTGCTGAACCCTGAACGTACATCCTTCACACGGATCACTGCTAGGTTCACAGAGCTGCGCTTCGTCCCGAGATATACGCGGTACAGGTCTCCGGCTCTCACGCCAGAACTGCTCCCGCGATTGATTATCACTTCGCTGGCGAGTATCTCTGTTACGACTGCACGCTCTCCGGCAAGAACCTCAAGAACTCTGTCCGCCATTCTGGAGCTCGCCGCAGTCATTGAAGAGCTGCTCCCGATGTCAGGAATCTCCGTGTCAGAGTAGACTATCTCCGAAGTCTCCACTTCAACAAGCCGCGCCGTAATGACCGGCTCACTCTCGAAGGCAAGCGAACTCAGCAGAACATACTGACATCCCGTAATGTTGCCTATTTTCGCCGCCCTGTCCCCAAGCTGTGAAGCATTAATCTTCTGTTCGCTGATTACCAGCTCCAGCTCTTCACGCTCAACGACCGACAAAGCCGATGACTTTGCAAGCGTGCCGATGAGATTGCCGACAATAATTTCTGCTTCCTGTGCCAGATTCTGGTCATCTGTGGTGTTCAGGACTGCAATACGTATCTTGGAGGCCGCCCCGGCACATGACGAACAGAGCAAAACGATTGCCAGTGCCAAAAGGCAGAAGTGCATACGGGGAGTGTATCTTCTCATGAAAACAGCCGCCCTTCATAGTGTGGTGATATTGTGAATTGGATTGCGGATGATTATAGCTGAAAAAAATATATGTGCGCATAAAATTTTTTCACGGCCTTAAAGTTGCTGTGTTATACTCTGATTTTGCAGAAACTCTCAGACTTATTGATTACACAGGAGGAAAAATTATCATGCTGGGTTATGGTCTAGACCCTACTATCCTTGTACTTATACCAGCTTTGTTATTGTCAGGCTGGGCACAATCAAAGGTATCATCAACATTCAACCAGTACAGCAGGATTCCCGCGCGCGGAAACGTTACGGCGGACAGCGTCGCACGGATGCTCCTGACGCTCTACGGGATGGCCTCGATGCCCATCAACAGGGTAGCAGGCTCGCTCACCGACCACTATGACCCCCGCAACAAGACCCTGAACCTCTCAGAGAGCGTCTACGGCTCGAACAGCATTGCGTCTATCGGCGTGGCTGCGCACGAGGTCGGGCACGCGATACAGCATCACGAGTCTTACTCACCGTTAATCTTCAGGAACTCAATCGTACCCGTCGTGAACATCTGCTCCAGCGCGTCAATGCCTCTCTTCGTTATCGGACTGCTGATGGCTAATTCACTGCTCAGAAACTTGGGGATAATGCTTTTCGCGGGAGCAATCGTGTTCCACCTCGTAACACTGCCTGTCGAGATTAACGCCAGCTCCAGAGCACTAAAGCTCCTCGAGCAGACGCACACGCTCTCTTCCGACGAACTTTCAGGCGCAAAGAAGGTGCTGACTGCGGCGGCGTGGACGTACATTGCGGCGGCGTTGATGTCGGTGCTTCAGCTCGTGAGGCTGATACTTATCAGTCGGAGCAGGAGGCGTTAGGCAGTTGCGGGGAATAGAAGCAGCCCTGAAAGTCCTGACATCGGACATAAGCACGGGAGCTTTTGCCTCAGAGGCTCTGCGGAAACTTGCGGGGCGCGAGAACATGAAAGCTCCTGACATTTCGCTTGCTTCGTCGCTGATCTACATTGTGATGAGGCGAAAAGAACTCTGGGAGAAGATAGCCGGAAAGTTCCTCAGAGCAGAAGAGAACCTGCCCCCTCAAGTCTACATGAGCATCATAATGGGAACAGGCGGACTGCTGGAACTCCGCCGCTTCTCTGAGGGAGTGCTGATCAACGGAATAATAGAGCAGCTGAAGCACAGGGAAGAGCTCAGCAGGTATGCATCCCTCGTGAATGCTGTCTTGCGCAAGGTCAATGAGGCCGGAAGCTCATTGCTCGAGGAAGTCGCTAAGTCCCCGTCCCTCGAGGACAAAGCTATATACTCCGGGATTCCTGTATGGTCTCTGCCCGCGTGGCTGAAGACGTGGAGCAGACCGGAACTCGGAGACATCTTCGCCCTGATGCTTCAGCCGTCGTACGCGTCCTTGAGGGTAACGCCCGGCAAGCTCGACGAGCTAACCAAGATGCTCGACGCTAAGGACATTCGCTGGACGCAGTCGGACATCTCTGCGGCGATCCGTCTCGGCGGAAGTATCCTGCCGTCGAACGTTCCGGGTTTCGCGGAGGGGCTGTGCACTGTGCAGTCAGAGAGCTCGATACTCACTGCTTCGCTCGCCGGAAGGTTCTACGAGGGCGGCAAAGTGCTCGACATGTGCTCAGGGCGCGGCGTGAAGGCCTGCCAGATTCTGCAGGAATGCCCGGGCTCGGAGATAGAGTGCTGGGACATCTCGGAAGCACGCCTGAAGAGCGCGGAGGGTGAGTTCGCTCGTCTTGGCCTGACTGAACGCGCAAAGTTCCGGGCGGGCGATGCCGTAACCCTCGAGCCGGAAGACACACCGTCATTCGTTGTGCTTGACGCTCCGTGCTCGTGTTCGGGAACATGGACGCGGAAGCCGGAGTCAAAATGGCGGCTCGACTGGGCAAAGCTCGACGGCCTTGCTGGTATTCAGGTGAAGCTGCTTGAACACGCTGTAACTCTCTGCAAGACGGGAGGCTACATACTCTACATAACATGTTCACTGCTGAAACAGGAGAACGAAAACGTTGTTGCAGGAGTTCTCGCGAACCATCAGGAATGTGCGGACGTTTCCGGGTTAATCGGCTGGAAGGGAAGCATGTTCAGGAAGGGCAAGCCTTATGGTGCGTACATATGGCCGCGCAATTCGTGGCTTGACGGTTTTTACTGCGCACTTATTCTGAGGAGGGAATGAATGGCGAAATTCCGCAGTGTGATAGAGAAAGAACAGCAGGACGCATTCTGGGACATCTGCGAGTCCGGGACTGTTCAGGAAGTCCGCGAGGCGATAGACGCGGGGATAAATGTGAATTACGTGTACGAGTACAGCAGCACCGCACTGATGGGAGCAGCACACAGCAACACGCCCGACGTGATAAAGCTGCTCGTTGATGCCGGAGCAGACCTCAGCGCGCGCGAACAGGACGGCAATACTGCGCTGGGCTGGGCGGCAGTCTCGAACACTCCCGAAGCCGTGAAGGTGCTGATAGATGCCGGAGCGAGCCCCAACATTGCGCGGGACGACGGAATCACTCCCCTTATGACCGCCGCGAAGAAGAACACTCCCGCAGTCATCAGGGCACTTCTTGCGGGCGGAGCTAACCCCAACTTACAGGACACAAACGGAATGACCGCCCTGATGTATGCCGCGATGAACAACCCTGACCCCGATGTGCTTGATGTGCTCATCGAGGGAGGAGCAGAGGACGCGCGGGACAAGAAGGGACGTACAGCCTTGATGTTCGCCGCGCAGTGGAACACGCCGGAGGTTGTCGGCGCGCTGCTCGAGGCAGGAGCTGACTTCAACGCTGGCGACCACGAGGGCAAGACAGCTTTGACGTACATGAAGGCCAACAGCAGGCTTCAGGATAAAGAGGTCGTCAGGCAGCTTATCAGGAGAGCGAGGGGGGCATAGAGTTGCGCAGGAGACCAGGAGGATTCGGGATAATTTTTCTGATGATTGCGCTGATAATCTTTGCATCTGGAGCAATCGTCGTCTACGTTGTGTTCATGAAGCCGGAGAAGATTTCTACTGTGCCTGCACTCACGGGAAAATCAGTCGTCGAAGCTGTCTCTGAGGCTGAGAGGCTGGAACTCGTCGTGCAGGTCGAGCGCGTTGCCTCAACAATGCCTGAAGGCCGCGTACTCGCGCAGTCCCCCTCAGCAGGAACGGAGCTCCGCAAGGGCAAAGTCATCGTGCTTCAGGTTGCTGGCGGCGGAGAACTTCACCCCGTGCCGGACGTGTCGGGAAAGACGCTTGCTGATGCGCAGTCGGAGATTCGCTCGCAGGGCTTCGGGCTGGGTGATGTCGTGAGAATCCGCGAGGCTGGTGTTCAGGCCGGGACGGTCATAGCACAGAGTCCCGCTGCACCGGCGAACATTGCGGCGGGGAGAAAGATAGACCTCCTCGTTCAGGACGCGGGAGACGCTAGCGGCAACGTTACGATTCCCGACGTGAACAGAATGACCGAGTCTGAGGCGCGCAACGTTCTGACGGCCAGCGGACTCAGCGTTAGTTCGGTGAACAGGGTGTACAGTCCTCTTCTGCCGGAAGGGCTCGCGATTGAGACACAGCCCGCCGCAGGGACAGCAATAAAGTCCGGGCAGGGAGTCATCCTCAAGCTCGCTACGCAGAGACGGCCTGCCGGTTACATGGACGGCGAGTCAGGAAGGCGCGTAACCAGCAATCAGGAGGCACAGCAGACAGAGCAGGCTCCGGCCAAGCCAGCGCAGACCACTACGCCCGCGAAGGCTCAGACACCGGCGGAAGCTATCCGCCAGTCGACGCAGGCAGCACAGACCACGCAGACAACGACCCCCGCACCGGCCAAGCCAGCGCAGACACCCGCACCGGCTCAGACGACGACTCCCGCACCGTCGGGAGGCAGCAAGACCGCACGGATACGCTACATTGTTCCGCCAATCTCGCGGCCGATGAACCTCCGAGTTGAGATTACTGACCCGAACGGCAAGCGCGATGTCCTCAACCGCCAGGTACGGAGCGGAGAAGCCATCAACACGACAGCAAGATACACCAGCGAATGTCTCATCACGTACTATCTCGGCGGAGAATTTGTCTGGCAGGAAAGGCAGAACTAACCATGCTCATAGCACCTTCACTTTTGGGGGCTGACCCGCTCGATATTGCCGGAGCAGTAGATTCGCTTCAGGGAAATTACGACTGGCTTCACCTCGACATAATGGACGGGCACTTCGTCAGGAATTTGTCCTTCGGCCCGGAGTTCGCACGCTCGCTGAGAAAACGTTATCCTGATGCGTTCATTGACACTCACCTGATGATTGACAGGCTCGAGACGATTCTTCCCCTCTTCATGACTTCCGGCAGCTCATCAATCACGATACACGCAGAGACAGAACCGCACCTCCTACACGCCTCGCTGAGCATGATAAAGAGTGCAGGCCTCAAGGCAGGGGTTGCCCTCTGTCCTCCCACGCAGACGAGCAGCATCAAGGCCGTACTTGAACTCGCTGACCTCGTGCTCGTGATGTCGGTAACGCCGGGCTTCGGTGGGCAGACGTTCATTGACGGGATGCTCGATAAGGTGAGAGAACTGGTGAGCCTCAGAGAAGTTCACGGCTATAATTACCTGATAGAGATTGACGGAGGGATAAACGGAGAGACCATACACAAGGCAGTGAATGCCGGGTGTGATGTGATAGTGATGGGAAGCGCAGTATTTGCACAGAAAGAGCCGGGAAAATGGCTCTCTGACATAAAGGAGGCAGTACGGAATTTTGACAGAACGTGATGACATCCTCAAGGAACTTGGCCAGAAGCTGACGGAGAAGCGGGAAGCCGCAGGCCTTACGCTGGAGTCAGTCTTTGACCGCACAAAGATACGTCCCGAGTACCTTCGCGGGCTCGAGGAGGGGAACTACGAGGGTTTCCCTGAGACAGTGTACATCAAGGGCTTCTTGAGGACATACCTTAATCTTGTAGGCTGGGACAAAGAGTTTTACGAGGAGTTTGCCGCCTGCCTTGACAGCACAGAAGCATCACCTCCACGCAAGCAGTCTTCAGGCTCACGCAAGGGCATGAAGAACATTCTCGGCAACGGATCATCAATGCCCAAAGGCTTCAAGCCGGCATCGCACTTCTGGCTGTTTCTCGCGCTGGTAGCGGCATTAATCGGCACGGGGTCTTATGTGTGGTACGCGGTAACCTACGGCGGCCTTGACCTCAAGAACCTGAAGCCGTTCAGCTTCACGGGAGCTGGCGGTCCTCTTGCGTCGAACACCTCATCAGACAGCGCGTCAGCTGAGATCATGGACGAGGCAGTGAGCGTCGCGGTCTCTGACGATGTTTCGGAGGACGAAGAGCCTGAGGAGGAAGTTCCGCCGTCCCTCGAGATTCGTGCGGTCAATGACGTGTGGCTCAGCGTGGCTTTCGGGAACGCACAGCCGGTGTTCAGGAGGACGCTGAGGCGCGGCGAGTCAATGCGCTGGGATCTGACACAGCCCGCAAGAGTAGTGTTCGGCCGTCCGAGTGCTGCACAGGTCATCCACAACGGCACGGATTTGGGGATAGTGAACCCTTCGGCCAAGAAGTCAGAGACTTACATCTACAACCTTGACGGAACGAACCGCAGAGCCGGAAGGAATTAGGAGGCAGAAGATGGCAGAAGCAGCAGCAGCAAAACCCTGGTGGCGCGAGACAATAGAGACGATAATCTGGGCATTCGTGCTTGCAATGATTATCAGGACGTTCATCGTGCAGGCCTTCTGGATTCCTAGCGGCTCGATGATTCCGACGCTCGAAATCGGCGACAGGGTTCTTGTGGCCAAGTTCTGGAACTGGTTTTTTGAGCCGTCGAGGGGGTCTCTGTACGTGTTCAGGTATCCGATGGACAGGGACAGGGACTTCGTGAAGAGGGTGATTGCAGTGCCGGGTGATGTTGTGGACATCCGGGACGGAGTGGTCTTCATCAACGGACAGCCGACCGACGAACCCTACGTCAAGAACCACGACAGGTACACTCTGAGGGAGAGCAGTATCTTTCCGCAGGTGCCGTTCACTGTGCCGGAAGGAAAATACTTCATGCTTGGCGACAACAGAGGCAACTCTCAGGACAGCAGGTTCTGGGGCTTCGCGTCAATCGACGACATGAGAGGCCCTGTGTTCTGCAGGTACTGGCCGCTTGATAGGATAGGCATCCCCAAATGAGAACAGTCTGGTATCCCGGCCACATGGCGAGGGGTACGCGAAAACTTAATGAATTAGCCAGCAAACTTGATGTTATTGTTGAGGTCAGGGACTCACGCGCTCCGGCCTCAACTTCTTCACCGTTAATCAAAGCACTCGCAAAGATAAGGCCCGTCATTCACGTACTCTCCCGAAAAGACCTCGCAGACCAAGAAAAACTGTCCCTGTGGCTCGAGAAGCTGAGGCACACTTACGCCGCAGATCTCCGAACGCGCGAAGGCCTCTCTGCGGTCAAGCGTGCACTCCTCCGCTTCAAGCCCTCTCACCGTGAAGTGAGGCTCGCAGTCGTCGGCATCCCCAACGTCGGCAAGTCATTGCTGTTAAATTCGCTCATCGGGAAATCAAATGCAGGAGTCGGAAACATTCCCGGCATCACAAAGTCCGTGAGCTGGTACAGGAATGACGGAATGCTTATCGTTGACTCGCCGGGCATCCTTGACCCTCACGCAGAAAGCGGAGCTCACCTGATTCTGTCGTGGCTGGGCTGTGCGAAGGCTGAAGTTGTCGGAGGCTGGGAGAACGCGGCACTGTCGCTGATACGTTTCCTCGAGGCTAGGGGAATGCATCACCTTGTGCCTATCGAACACATAGACGACGAACCTGCGGCACTTACGCTCGAGCGCATAGGCAAGAAGTACGGGTGCCTGATTTCCGGCGGAAGGGTCAACGCTGAACTCGCGGGGCAGAAGTTTATCGAGGCTTTCGGCTCTGGGAGGCTAGGTGCGGTGTGCCTTGAGCTTCCTGATGAAGAGAGGGCAATAGATTTCAGAGATGAGGCAGATGCAATTGTTTGACGACGTTATTCTAGTACCGCGCGCAGACCAGAAGGAAGCAGCCGCGCTGATGAAGAAGCTCCGCAAACGAGGGCCGGTTTTCGGGACGGACGAAGCGGGAAGAGGAGCACTCGCCGGGCCGCTGATTGCCGCGTCAGTGTACCTCACACCCGAGCAGGAGAAGGCATTAATAGCGCACAAGCTCCGCGACTCGAAGAAGATGACTCCGAAGGCCAGAGAACGTCTCTTTGAGGAGATGAACGAGATGGGCGTTCAGTGGTGCGCACACTCGGCGACGGTCAGGAGGATTGAGCGCGGCAATATCCTTGTGGCCTCGCTGTGGGCAATGGGCAAGAGCGCAGAAGAACTCGCCGCGAAGACCGGCCAAGCTCCCGTGTGCGTAGTTGTTGACGGCACGGAGAGAATCCCCAAGCTCGCCTATCCGCAGTGGACGCTGATAATGGCGGACAATCTTGTGCCTGTGGTCTCTGCCGCGTCGGTAATCGCAAAAGTTCTGAGAGACAGGCTGATGATTGAGATGTCGCCGAAATATCCAGCGTACGACTTTGCGCGCAACAAGGGCTACCCTACTCCTCAGCACATGGACGCAGTCTTGAAGTCAGGAATGTCAGAGGTGCACAGGCCTTCGTTCTGCAGGTTCATATTCAAAAACGGAGGGACAACACTTGCCGCCGATTAACGTAAACGTAGAGAGCGGGTACAACCAGGCACAGCAGAACATCTCGGCGAACGCACGTCAGGGCCAGATCTCGACAGGGCCGCAGATTCAGCCGCCCTCCTCTATTGCCGCCCGCTTGGCCGGAATCCGCACGGGCATGGTCGTTGAAGGAAGCGTGCTGTCGCAGAACTCCGACGGAACATACCTCGTGCGTGTCGACGTGAACGGTGTTGCTCAGGAGCTCAGGGCACGTGCTACGCTGTCGCTGATTCCGGGCGAACACTTCCGGGCAGTGTGGGACGCGTCGGGTCATGACGGAGTGCCGGTGCTGAGGCTGTCGCAGGGTGAGCTGTCGTTCTTGTCGCAGATTCCCGCGCGGGACAGGGAGCTCGCGACTGCGCTGCTGTCGAGGGGGCTTCCGCTGTCGAGCGAAGTCCTCAACGCCATTAAGGACGCGTGGCGGAAGTCCGGCTCTGACCCGTCGGAGCTGTCGTCGTTCATTGAGCTGTGGGCACGCGATGTCCCGATGACGCAGGAGAACGCCTCCCTTCTCTCGCAGTACGCGGCGATGAACGGCACTGAGGCTACGGAGATGTGGAACAGAATCCGCCGTGAGCTCCGCGAGAAGAGCAAGGGCAATGACCCCGTGAAAGTCCTCCGTAAGATGAAGGAAGGCAGCGACGACATCGCGAAATTCCTGCAGGCACAATCTATCCTCATGAAGTCCCCGCGCAACGAAGTCAATCCCGCTCTCTTGGCCGCACCTTTCTGGCCTCTCGCCGACAATGCCTCGCAGAACCTGACCGCGAAAATCTACGTCGGACGTTCAGCGGAAGAGGAAGGGCAGAAGTATTGGCAGGTAGGTTTCGGGATTACGGGCTCAGTGCTCGGTGAAGTGGGCGGGCTCGTCGAGAGCGACGGCAAAAGCTGCAACCTCACGCTTAACGCCGAGAAGCCGGAGACGTGCAGAATCCTCGAGCGCAAACGTCGTGAACTGCGCAGAGAGCTTGAGGGCGGGGCACTGCCTGTGAGCTTCATCGGAATCTCTCAGAGAGCACCAGAGACTGAACGCGACGTGCTTCTTGCGGGCAGAGGGCTCGACATTACGGTGTGAACGATGGCAGACAACAGACCAGACAAGGCCGTAGCCGTAAAGTACGACAGCAAGAAGATGGCCGCACCGACAGTCGTTGCGAAGGGCGAGGGCTTCCTTGCACGCAAGATCGTCGAGCGCGCAATAGAAGCTGATGTTCCCATCGTGGAGGATGCCGCGCTGGTGTCCGCGCTGATTTCGCTCGAGCTCGGCGAGGAGATTCCCGCAGAACTCTACGAGGTCGTGGCGAGGGTGCTTGCGTGGGTGTACAGGCTCGACAAGGAAGCACAGCAATGACGCACGCTCAGGAGCTCGGACGTTACGCGGAGGACAGGGCGGCGGAGTACCTCGCGTCCATAGGCTGGCGGGTTGTTGCCCGCAACGTCAGGAACAGCTGCGGAGAGCTCGACATCATTGCCCTTGACCCGAAAGCCCGGGAGCTCGTGATTGTCGAGGTCAGGGCACGTACGCTAGGGCTGACGCAGAGCCCGCTGGAGTCCGTAGGTTCACGCAAGCTCAGGACGCTGCTCAAGGCATCGAGGCTGTACGTTGAGGAGATTAACTGGACGGGGTTCTGGAGGATTGACGTTGTCGGAATAACAATAAAAGCTCCCGGTGATTGGGAGCTCGAACACGTCAAAGACATAACCGCAGGGATGAACGTATCATGCTAGGGCATAACCTGGAACGTCCGCGCAATTGCCCTGTCCATAACTTTCTGGCGGTCGCGCTTGGAGATTTTCGCCAGAGCGGCATTGATGCCCTCAAGCAGCTTGTTATCATCCTTGCGTACTGCCGCGCATATTCCGCTGAACTCCAGCTTGAAGCCCTCTCCCTCAGGAAACGCTATAACCTTCAGGTTTCTGTGCTTGCGCTGGTATGACTGTCCCGTGTCGAGGTTTATCACCGTCCCGTCAACTTGGTTGTTGATGACCATGTTCAGCATCTGCGTAACCGTCTCGACCGGCGGCATGTGTATTACTCCCTCTATCTGGTCTATAACGTCGTCAAGGTGAGTACCCCTCTGCGCCACAAGTCTTGCACCCGCGAAATCCGCCAGCTTCTCGGCGTTCCAGTAACTGCTCTTGTTGTTCACGACGATCGTGTATTCCGTCTTCGTGATGTCGTAAACGTCAGAGAAAGCAGACTTCTTCCTGCGTTCGGGAGAGTCCAGCATCCCGGAGAAAATCGCGTCGATTTCGCCCCTGTTCAGTGCGTCCTGCAGGTCATTCCACGCAATTTTCCTCACCTCCAGCTTCATGTGAAGCTCATCGGCAACCAGCTTCGCGATCTGCAGGTCATAGCCTTCCGCGTAATGTCCCGGCTCGTTCACTATGGGGAAGTTGGTCTTGGTCTGAGCGTTCTCCTCCCAGTTGTTAGGGGCATAGTCGCACTCAACGCCTATACGCAGAACCTTGCCGCTGTCCATATTGCGGGTGAAGTACACTCCTGCCGCTATCAACAGTAAAAGCAACAAGTATTTCTTCATTGCGTCGTCCCTCCTCGATATGAAAATTGTCCGAATATTATACAGGTTTCACAGCGACAGCCGGCAGATTTTTACGAACACATCTACAGCTTCGCGAAGAATCTTGTCGTTGAAGTCGTAGCTTTCTGTGTGGATAGGAGGGTAATTCTCTCCGTTGCCGACGTAGAAGATTGCGCCGGGAATCTGCTTCATGTACCAGCCGAAGTCTTCAGAGGCACGGATAGCTTCGGGCATCTCTATGACCTTGAGGCCGAGAGATTCAGCCGCCAGCCTGACTTTCACCACGCATTCAGAATCGCTCACTGTCTCGGGGAAGTAGTCCTGAGACGAGAAGGAGACTTCTACGCCGTGATTTAATGCTACGCTTGCGGCCAAGCGTCTGGTGTCCGCGTCAAAGGCCTTCATGTCAGCTTCACGTTCAGCCCTGAGGGTCAGTGATAGTTCGCCGTCGCCGGGAGAGATGCCGAAGTTCTTTTCGCCGACCTTGACGTTGACGATGGTGCAGAGAACTTTCCGGCCGTCGTAGCGTTCGTAGAGCTCGCGGATGCCCATGATGAACCTTCCGACAACAAAAGAGGGGTTGCGTCCCCTCTCGGGTTCGCTGGCGTGTGAGGCTTTGCCCGTAAAGTGAACGGTCAAGCCCTGCGATGCGCACTGGCACAAACCGCTGCGAACAACTATGCTGCCTTCTGGGAAGCCGCTCCAGTTGTGGAAGGCGTAGATCTCGCTGATGTTGCGTTCGCGGAGGAAGGAGGCGCATTCTTGGCCGCCCTGCCCGGTCTCTTCTGCGTGCTGGAAGATCAGGTACACCGAGCGCGTAGGGTTCATAGCGTCGAGTTCGAGGGCAAGCCCGCAGAGAGCGGCGCAGTGTCCGTCGTGCCCGCACTTGTGGGAGACACCGGGAGTTCGTGAGGCGTAGGGCAGGGAAATCCCCTCGTCAATGGGGAGAGCGTCCATGTCAGCACGAAAGGCGATCGCGCTCGTACTTTCGACGTAACGTGAGGCGTAGAACCATTTTCCGCAGTCGACGACGGCAAGGCGTGTGTTGTGTTCTATGAAGTCCATCAGCCTGCGCTTTGTGGCTGATTCTTGGCCGGAAAGTTCCGGGTACATGTGCAATTCATGGCGCAGAGCAATAATCTTCTGCAAATTCTCATTGTTCAAAGTATCATTCACCTCATTTAGTGCTATTATCTAACATCAATGCTGGGTAGCAGTGTTAAATGTTCGGCAGGCCTTCACATTTAACAACCCGCCCACCCACCCGCTACGCGAAAACGACACATGCCCGTGTCATTTTCCCCCCCAAAAACCTACAGGCCTATCACTCCATACATAATTATTCCTGCAACCGCGCTGAATAATAGCACCTTCGGGATTGAGAGCTTGAACTTCATCAGCAGAACCAAGTCCACAGCCCCCAGCACAGCAGACGGCAGGTTCACAGCCCCAGCCTCGAGGTAGTTCGCCGCCGCCAAGTCAAGCACTACACCAGCGACCATCCCCACACACGCAGGACGCACGCCCGTCATGACCTGCCCGAGACGCTTGCTGTCCCTGAAACGGTCGAAGAACACCGCCGCAACCGCACACAGCGTGAACGTCGGCGCAAGTGCCCCCATGTTCGCCACAAACGCACCAAGAACACCAGCCGCCCGCATTCCCGCGAAAGTCGCACAGTTCAGGCCAAGAGGGCCGGGAGTCATCTCCGCAATCGCCACAATGTCAGAGACTTCGTGAGCGTTCATCCAGCCGTGAGAAGTCATCTCGTGCGAGATAAGCGGAATCATCGACAGCCCGCCGAAGCTCGTAAAGCCTATCTTCACGAAGCTCCAGAACAGCTCAAGCAGAAGCATCATCACTCTTCCTCCTCTCGTACCACTCGCAGATTGCCAGCCCGCACACAGCTCCGATGAGAACGAGCATTATCGGGCTGACCTTCAGGAAGAAGTACAGCACGAACATTCCCAGCGCAACAACGTAGCACGGCGGGAACTTGAAGGCACTCTTCACCATCGCCATCAACGCACTGAGAATCACAGGCGCAACAGCGGCACGAACTCCCTTCATCGCACTAGCTACCCATATGTTGCTCTGGAAGGCTGTGTAGAAACCGGTTATCAGCAGCAAAATTATCATGGGCACAGTTATCATGCCGAACATGCACGCAACCCCGCCCCAGAAGCCCGCTATCCTGTGGCCGTAGAACATCGCGATGTTGCCGATCATCGTTCCGGGCAGTGAGCGGCCTATGCTGGTTATGTCTAGTAACTCTTCGTCGGTCAGAGAGTGCTCCTTCTCCACGTAGAGTTCTCTCATCTGCGCAACTATGCTCCAGCCACCGCCGAAGGTGAAGCTCCCGAACTTCAGGAACTGCAGGTAGAGTTTCGCAAGCATGTATTTATTCCCCCTTTGAGGCTCTGATTTCCGCTATGGTATCACGAATCGCCGCCGCCCTCTCAAAGTCAAGCTCCTCGACAGCCTTCCACATCGCCTCCTCGAGCTCAGGGACAGTCAGCTTACCGGCACGCTTCGTCCTCCGTGTTACGCCGCCTGCAGTTCTCTCCTCCGTGAACGCCGCCGCAAGTTCGGGAGGCAGCAAGTCCGCAACATCCTTCGTGATGCTCTTCGGCGTGATGCCGTGCTCCTCGTTGAACGCAATCTGCTTCTCGCGCCGACGCTTCGTCTCGCTCACTGCAAGACGTATGCTGTCGGTCATGTTGTCCGCGTACAGAATAATCTTGCTATTGATGTTCCGTGCCGCCCTGCCCATAATCTGAATCAGTGAGCGGTACGACCTCAGGAAACCCTCTCTATCAGCGTCAAGAATCGCGACCAGCGTAACTTCCGGCAGATCCATTCCCTCACGCAGAAGATTTATCCCTACCAGCACATCAATTTTCCCTGCCCGCAAGTCCCGAATCAGCTCCGCGCGCTCAAACGTGTTCAGCTCAGAGTGTATGTACTTCACCCTGAACTTCAGCTCCGTAAGGTAGTCGGCCAAGTCCTCAGACTCCCTCTTCGTCAGCGTAAGGACTAATGCGCGTTCGTTCCTGTCCTTGAGCTCCCGCAGGCGGTCAATGAGGTCATCAACCTGCGTCTTGGCCGGAGCTACTTCGACCTCCGGGTCAGGGATTCCCGTCGGACGTATGACCTGCTCGGCAATAACACTCGAAGTCCCCAGCTCATAGTCTCCGGGTGTCGCCGACACAAACACCGCCTGATGTATGTGCCCCTCGAACTCCTGCCACTGAAGCGGGCGGTTGTCCATGCACGACGCGAGACGAAACCCGTTCTCCACAAGAACCTTCTTGCGCGCACGGTCGCCGTTGAACATCCCGCGAACCTGCGGAAGGGTGATGTGTGATTCATCGACGACAAGCAGGAAGTCTTCCGGGAAAAAGTCTATCAGAGTTCCGGGCGGGTCTCCGTGCTTCCGGCCGTCAAGGTACACGGAATAGTTCTCGATGCCCGAACAGTAACCCGCCTCCTGCATCATCTCGAGGTCATAGAGCGTACGCATCTTTATCCTCTGTGCCTCAACAAGCCTGCCCTGTAGTGTGAAGTCCCTCTCCGTCCGGCCAAGCTCCTCGAGAATCTGAGGTACTGCCAGCTTTATCGCGTCGTCCTGCGTAACATAATGCTGTGCCGGGAAGATTGAGGCCTCCTCCGCACGCTCAATGACGTGGCCGGTAAGAGGCTCGGTGATGTCGATTCTCTCTATCTCGTCGTCAAAGAACGTTACCCTTATGCCCATGTCCTCCTCGTATGCCGGGAAAATCTCTACAGTGTCGCCGCGTACCCTGAACTTCCCGGGCTCGGGCGTGTAGTCGGAACGTTCGTAGTAGTTGCTCACCAGACGGGACAGAAAATCCCGCTGGTCTGCCTTGTCGCCGACAGAGAAGCGTATTATTGCCTCCTCGTAGTTCACTTTCTCACCCAAGCCATAGATACATGACACGCTCGCCACTACGATAACATCCCTGCGCTCGATTAGTGCCTTCGTTGCCGAGAGCCTGAGCCTCTCTATCCTCTCGTTGACCGAAGCATCTTTCTCTATGTATGTGTCGCTCTGCGGAATGTACGCTTCCGGCTGGTAGTAGTCATAGTAACTCACGAAGTACCTGACTGCGTTCTCGGGGAAGAAGGCCTTGAACTCGCTGTAGAGCTGTGCGGCTAAGGTCTTGTTGTGTGCCAGGACGAGAGTCGGGCGGTTTAGGGCGGCAATGACGTTTGCGACGGTGAAGGTCTTTCCGCTCCCTGTAACGCCCATCAGCGTCTGGAATCTGTTTCCGGCTTTAAGGGACTGAACTAGCGAGTCGATGGCTTCGGGCTGGTCTCCTGATGGCGGCCAGTTGGAATATAGCACAAAGTTTTTCATGGGTAACCTCTCGTAATGTAAAATATCGAGTATCTTAACATCGGGAGAATGATATTCCATGACCAGAAAAATTGCTGTGCTTGCCGTTATCGCTGTGATGCTGACTTGCGGGAGCTCTGAGGCCGCGAAGAAGAAAGTTCCCGCCGTAACCTACACTCCGCGAGAGATTCCGTCGTCGATGCTCCTGCCGCCGTTCAAGAACCCGGTAGAGGCTGACCTCAGGAAGAGCAAACTTCACATCAGCTTCAAGGGGGCATTCAGGGGCATCGATAAGGAGGGCGAGCCTAACGACTGGGTGTACCTGGCGTTCATAGCGCGTCCGCAGAAGGACATGTACCTTGCTGTCGGCCAGTCGGAACTGTTCGACGGAACGGGCAGACGCTACATGTACCGCTCAATCCCGAAGATAGGCAGCGAGCACGTGTTCGGGCGCAATATTGTCGGCGGGGTGGCTGTGCCTGTGCTTGTGGGTGTGAACATGCCGATTGCGGAGGCGGGGGATCTTCCTTCTATCGCGCGCGTAACTGTAACGTTCAGCGGTGAGACGCTGGAGTTCAGGAACGTTCAGTCGGAGGAGGGGTACATCTGGGAAGAAGTCAGGGACACAGAGGGTACGCTGGATGACGAGCAATAGAGCCCTTCACGCGGCATCAATCGCTCAGCAGGATGAGTTCTACACGCAGTTCACTGACGTTCAGGAGGAACTCGGCCACTACTGGGAACACTTTCGGGGCGCAAAGATTCTGTGCAACTGCGATGACCCTTTCGAGAGCAGCTTCTTCCGCTACCTCGCGCTTCAGTTCGCGTATCTGGGCATCAAGAAGCTCACGGCGACATGCTACGCGGGAAGTCCCATCGCCCAGCAACAGTTATCGCTGTTCGAGGAGGACACTCCCGCCCCGAAGCGCAAACCTTACTGCGCAACGATCACCGACTACCGCGACTGGAACGGCGACGGCCGCACTGACCTGCTGGACGTGCGCTACATGCTCGAGCACCAGATCGGGTGCACGGTCAGAGTCCTGCAGGGGGACGGGGATTTTCGGAGTCCCGAGTGCGTGGAGCTCCTCAAGGACGCGGACATAGTCATCACGAACCCGCCCTTCTCGCTCTTCCGTGAGTTCGTCGCGCTGATGATGGAGCACAACAAGAAGTTTCTCATTCTCGGGAACAAGAACGCAGTAACGTACAAGGAGATTTTCCCTCTGAGTCAGCAGGGCAAGATGTGGCTTGGGCATCGGAACATGAACAGCGACTTCTGGCTGGAAGTTCCGAGCTACGAGAACTACGAGAAAACCGACGAACAGGGGCGGAGGCTGAAGCACATCATGGCTTGCTGGTACACGAACCTTCCGATCACGAAGCGGCATGAGTTCCTGACGCTGCTCTACCCCTACACGCCCGAAGAGTACCCCCGCTACGACAACTACGATGCTATAGAGGTGAGCCGCACGGACCGCATTCCGATGGACTACGACGGAGTGATGGGCGTGCCGATAACCTTCCTCGACAAGTACTGCCCCAGCCAGTTCGAGATTGTGGGGTGCACGTACGCCTACGGAGACCCGGGCTGCCACGTTCCCGGCACGACGTGGAACGCACGCATCAACGGCAGGGACATCTACAAGCGGCTGTTCATCCGCAAGAAACAGTACGACGAGAACGGCAGCTTCTACGTCGTCAAACATTACGGCCCCGATGGTATAGAATAGTAACCACAACAACGAAGGGAGACATCACAATCATGTGCGGAATATTGGGCTACACAGGCGACCGCCAGGCCAGCGGCATCCTCCTCGCAGGGCTCGCCAGACTCGAATACAGGGGCTACGACTCAGCAGGAATTGCAGTGCTCGACGGCGGGACGGTCAAGGTCGAGAAGAACAAGGGCCGCCTCAAAGTCCTCGAGGACAAGATACACGGCGGAAAAGACATCACAGGAACGTGCGGCATCGGCCACACCCGCTGGGCAACACACGGAGAACCTTCCGACGTAAATGCCCATCCCCTCTGGAGCGATGACATGTCCGTAGTCGCAGTGCATAACGGCATTGTAGAGAATTACCGCGAAATCAAGAACATGCTCGCAAATCACGGCTACGAGTTCTATTCACAGACGGACACGGAAGCCGCCGTAAAACTCATCGATTACTACTACAAGCAGTCCCACAGCCCGCTGAAAGCCATCACCGAAGCAATAAAGGTTATAGAGGGTTCGTACTGTTTTGTGATGCTGTTCAAGGATTTTCCCGGCGAAGTCTGGGGCGCGCGCAAAGACCTTCCGTTAATCGCGGGTCAGGGCAAAGGCGAGTCCTTCCTTGCGTCCGACGTTTCGGCAATTCTTCAGGACACGCGCTCTGTGTACTACCTCGACAACATGGACATCGTACAGCTCAAGAAGGGAGTTGTGCGCTTCTTCGACACGGAGGGCTACGCGAAGCACAAGGAGATAAGCGAAGTAACTTGGGATGCTCAGGCGGCGGAGAAGGGCGGCTTTGAGCACTTCATGATGAAGGAGATTCACGAGCAGGCACGGGCAGTCAGGGACACGTTCGGGTCAGTGTTCCACAGCGGAAAGATAGACCTCTCGGACGTTGGGCTGAATGACGAGGCGATGAAGAACATCTCGCAGGTGTACGTGATTGCGTGCGGTTCGGCGTACCACGTCGGAGCGGCGGCACAGTACGTCATTGAGGATCTCGCGAAAATCCCCGTGAGGATAGAGCTTGCGTCGGAGTTCCGTTACCGTTCGATGCCCCTCGACAAGAATGCTCTTGCGGTAATAATCTCGCAGTCAGGAGAGACAGCCGACACTTTGGCGGCAATGCGTCTTGCGCACGACAGCGGCATAAAGACCCTCGCGATCGTCAACGTTGTGGGGAGCACGATAGCCCGCGAGGCGGATAACGTCTTCTACACGATGGCCGGGCCTGAAATCGCCGTCGCAACAACAAAGGCTTACAGTGCACAGCTGATTGCGTGTTACGTTCTTGCGATGGAGCTTGCCCGCGCGCGGGGAACAATCGCGAACACTTATTACGAGCACTTAATCGGAGAGATTCAGCGTCTGCCGGAGAAGATTGACGAGATTCTTGACGAGAAGGGAAGCCTTGAGGAGCTTGCAGGCCGTTTCGTGAATGCCCGCAACGCGTTCTATCTCGGACGGAATATAGATTACGCGGTTGCGATGGAAGGCAGCCTGAAGATGAAGGAAATCAGTTACCTTCACAGCGAGGCAATAGCTGCGGGAGAGATGAAGCACGGGCCGATAAGCCTTATCGAACGCGGGATGCTTGTAGCGGGAATAATGACGCAGAAGAATCTTTCTCTGAAGATAGCGAGCAACATGCTGGAGGCGAAGAGCAGGGGAGGATTTATCCTGATGATAGCCATGCGTGGATGCGAAGCCCTGAAGGAGGAAGCGGATATGATTTTCACAGTGCCTGAGACGGACGAACATTTGAGCGCGAGCCTTGCGGTGATTCCGTTGCAGCTGCTGGGGTATTATGTTGCGGTTGCGAGGAAGCTGGATGTGGACAAGCCGCGAAACCTCGCTAAGAGCGTAACAGTAGAGTAGACAGAAGGGGGACGATGCTCCCCCTATTTGTACAGTCTTGCTTCGAGCGATGCAAGTTCCTGCGGGTTAATCCCGCTCTCACTGCTGAGAATGAGTTTCTTTCCCGACAGTTCATCAGGGACTTTCACGCTCTCCAGAGAGAAATTCGCGGCGGTGATAATCTCTTCGCCGTCAAGTTCCCTCACGAACGCAAACAGTTCTTCGCTATCACCCAGAATCTCCCTGTACGTTCCGCTGAGAAGCGCAGGGCTGTCCTTCCTCAACGCTAACAGTTTCTTGTACCACGAGAGCACCGATGCCGGGTCTCCCTCCTCACTTGCCGCATTCACATCAACATAGTTCGGGTTGACGGTAAGCCACGCCTTGCCGGAAGTGAAGCCCGCGTTCTTTCCTGCTGTCCACTGCATGGGAGTGCGTGCGTTGTCGCGGGTAAAATACCGCACGAACTTCATAGCCTCATCGGGGGAAAATCCTTCCTTCAGCGCAAGGTCATATTGTCCGCGCGTCTGTATGTCGTCAACCTCATCAATGTTCTTCCAGTTGAGATTCGTCATTCCGAGTTCCTGACCCTGATAGATGAACGGTGTCCCCCTCATCGTCAGCAGAACAGCCGCTAAGCACTTGGCCGCCTTCACTGGGTCTGCACCTTCGGGGAAAAAGTGATTCACGCTTCTGGGCTGGTCGTGGTTCTCGAAGAATACAGGATACCAGCCGTTATTCGCGGTGGCCTTCTGGCTGGCTGTAAGTGCCTTCTTGAGGTCGGTCAGCTTCCATTCCACAGGGTAACACCAGATTTCCGCGTCGCCGAAAGGAAGCGTTACGTGGCTGAACTCAAACAGCATGTCGAACACTCCTTCACGTCCTACCCACTGCGGCAGCTCCTCAGCACTTACGCCGTTAGCCTCTCCGACGGTGAAGATGTCGTGCCCGTCCCGAACTTCGCGCTTGAACTCCCGCAGGAAATCCAGAATGCCCGGCGTGTTTGCGGTCATCGTGTGAACGTTCACCGTGCCATCCTTAGCATCAGGTGTGCCGTCAAGAAATTCTGCGGGCTTCTTGATGTAGGTTATCGCGTCAATCCTGAAGCCTCCGACTCCCTTATCGAGCCAGAAATTAGCCGCGCCGTAGAGTGCCCTGCGTACGTCGGGGTTCTCCCAGTTCAGGTCGGGTTGCTGTTCCGCGAAGGTGTGAAGGTAGTACTGTCCTCTTTCGGGTGAGAATGTCCACGCACTCCCTCCGAAGATGCTCCGCCAGTTAGTGGGCTTGTCCCTCCAAATGTACCAGTCAGCTTTAGGGTTGTCGCGTGATGATTTGCTCTCCAGAAACCATTTGTGCTGGTTCGAGCTGTGGTTGAACACCAGATCCATAACTATCTTGATGCCGCGTTTGTCCGCCTCGCGTATAAGTTCCTCGAAGTCCGACATTGTCCCGAAACGCTGATCTATTCCCGTGTAATCCGCAATGTCGTAGCCGTTATCGACCATCGGCGACGGGTACACAGGAGTCATCCACACAGCACCCACACCCAAGCTCTGCAGGTAATCCAGCCTCTGGATTATTCCCCTGATGTCGCCCGTTCCTGTTCCGTCTGTGTCCTGAAAACTTTTCGGGTAAATCTGATAAACCGCCGTCTTCTGCCACCACTTTTGTGCGTTCATTGCGTATTTCTCCTTCAGCTTCGTTATTCTGTTCACGCTCTCATCAATCCGCGCTTCAGTTATCCTTCCTGACTTCACAGCCTCCATCACTCCGTCAAAAGCCTCGCGGTAATCGTAAGGCATAAGCAGAATATCACACCCCGCCTCGAGCGCAAGTACAGCCGCCTCCGCAGAAGTGTAGTTATTCGAGATTGCCTTCATCATGAGTGCATCAACGATAACAACCCCATCATACCCCAGCTCCCCGCGCAGTTTCCCTGTAACCAGCTCACGTGAGAGAGTAGCGGGCAGTCCGTCGTGCGTAACGTTCTTCATCACTATGTGCGCAATCATCACGCTGTCCGTCTTCTTGAGGTTGTCGATGAAGGGTACAAGCTCGCACTTCATAAGCTCTTCCCATGTCTTGAGGACGTATACGCTTCCTTCGTGGGTGTCGTTCTTCGTGTCGCCATGTCCGGGAAAATGCTTGATGCTCCCGGCTATTCCCTGTGAGTGCAGGCCGTCTAAGTACCCGCTGACCATCCGCGAAACGTGCTCGGGGTCTGAGCCGAAGGCCCGGTCTCCTATGACGATGTTCTCGGGGTTGGTGTTCACGTCGGCGACCGGCGCAAAGTTTATGTTGAAGCCGTAATCCTTGATGTACGACGCAATATACGATGCTGCTTCGCGCGGGTTTGTGATTGAGGCTGTGCTCTCGTACTTCCTGAGCTTGAAGGCTTTGTGGTTGGCGATGCGCGCGATTCTTCCGCCCTCCTCGTCAACTGCCATCAGCGGCGTAACTTTACACGAATCCTTGAGAGCTTTCGTCAAAACCTTAAGCTGTGATGGAGACTCGATGTTCTTGCGGAAAACTATGAACCCTCCCGCAGGATATTCCTTCAAGGTCTGTAGCATCAGCTTGCTCACTGACCTTACGCCGACAGCACTGGCTTTGTCGTTGTGAATCTCGTCCAGTGATACGGTTGTGTTGAGCTGGTCAGGCCTTATCATGAAGAGCTGGCCGACTTTCTCGCGCAGGGTCATTGCTTCACCGGCGGAGGACATAACCCCCAGAAGAAGCACAGTGCATAATAACTTTCTCATGTGTGATTACCTCGATGAATGAATTTTGCAGATACTCTATCACAAAATGTATAATGCCATTCATTCAGGAGGTGCTATTATGCTCAGAAAAATTTTGTTTGCTGTAATGATGGTGATGCTTCTTGTAGGTTCGTGTTTTGCCTCTGACGTTAAGGTGTGGCACGACAGCTCGCTGAAACTCCCCGAACTCAAGAAGGTGTTTGTCCTGCCGGTAACGTCATCCCTTAATGCAGGTGATAACCTCATGCCCGCAAAGAAGCTCAATGCTCAGCTGGAGGCTTGGACGCTTGAAGGTATCTCGTCGGCCTTCAAGAAGGGAAGAATCACGGTGAAGGGTCTTGATGCTCTGCTTGAGGACATGAGGTTCATCTACAGCGATAATGTTTCGTCGGGGGATCTGTTCTTCAAGAGAGCCGCCGAGATGGGCTACAGGGCTTTTGTTGCGGTGAACGTGTCGCAGGAGTTCAAGACCGAGCACGTGCCGGAGACAACGAGAACTTACACCGAATACAAGGAGATCGAGAAGCGGGACAGCAAAGGCCACGTGATAGAGACAATCCGAATCCCAGAGGAGAAGACGGAGGTTATTCCTGCTCATGATGTAACGTACCTGTCAACCAACTGCGAACCGAGACTGTATTTTACGGAAGATTATGCGGGTGATTATGTCGGAGCTGTGAGCTACAAGATTTACCGCGAATATCAGGGAGGCCCTGTGATGAAAGTTGTCGAGAACATCCTCAAGGCCTCGATGAAGAGTCTTTTTACGCCGCAAAAATAACCTGCACCAGAAACATATACACTCCTGTTCCGGCAATTATGCTCAGGAGTGTATTTCTCTTCCAGACGTGCAGAACAACAACAACAACAACACACGCTAAGGCTTCGGGGATTCCGTGAGAGCCGGTTAGGAAGTTCACGGTCTTCAGGCAGTACACGGTGAGCATCGCCATAACAGCGGGAGGCAGAACCCGGCCAAGATACATCACGAAATCCGGCTGTTTCTTCCCGAACGCAATGAACGGCAGGAATCTCAGGAACACGGTTACAGCTCCGGCCACCAGCACGATATACCCAGCGTGAACGTCAAACACTCTCTATCCTCCTCCTCAGTACGAACAGCATAACCGTAATCGCAATCATTGACGGTATCAGGAAATTTTCCGCGCCGAAAAGCACGAGACACGACACACTTGCGATGAACCCGACGAGTGCGGGAGTGTGTTCCTCAGCCTTAAGCCACTGCTCGACGCATATACTCACGAATAGCGCGGTAAGTGCAAAGTCTATTCCCCGCGAGTCGAACGGCAGAATTTCTCCGAGCATCGAGCCCATCACTCCGCCCGCAACCCAATAAGTCTGGTCGAGCAGGGACACCCAGAAACAGTAATCTTCGTCGTCGGACTCGCACACAAGAGAGTACGTTTCGTCCGTGAGAGCGTAAATCATGTATGCTTTCTTCAGGCCGTGAATGTTCCTGTAACGTTCGGACATCGAGAGCCCGTAGAAGATATGCCGCGCGCTCACCATCAGTGCAGTTCCGGCGGCAGCCCCCAGCGTAACTCCTCCCGTGAACATGTCGGCGCAGACGAACTGCATCGTTCCCGAATAAATCATCAGCCCCGTCATCAACGCCCACAACGCGCCATAGCCCTTAGTGCTGAGGAGGATTCCGAAACCCATCCCCAGCACTACGTAGCCCGTCATCACGGGAATTGTGTCGTGAAGTGCGCGGGTTACTGTGCCCCTACGCACCTACGCACCTACGCCCTCCGTACTCAGTGCCAACGCTGGCACAGGCTCTGCGTTCCTCACTGCTTCGCACTTCAGCTCTCCGTCCTCTATGCTGACGTTGATGCAGGTCTCGCCTTCCCTGAGCCCGCCGGACAGCATGAAGTCAGACAGCTTGTCCTCGAGCATCGACTGTATCGCCCTGCGTAACGGACGCGCGCCGTATTTGGGCTGGTAACCCTTCTCGAGAATCTTGGCCTTCACCTCGTCGGATACGTTTATCTTCACACCCTTAGTGTCCAGGCGTTCGGAGAGGTCATCAAGCATCGTGTCTATTATCTTCAGCAGGCTGTCGCGCGACAAAGGCTTGAAGACAGCCATCTCGTCTATCCTGTTGAGGAACTCCGGCCGGAACATCTTGTTGGCTTCCTCGAGGATTATGTTCTTCGTCCTGTTCCAGTCGCGGTCAGACTGGCTCTCGGCACTCATCCCGAAACCCAGCGAGTTGCCCTGCTGTGCTTCTTTCGCGCCGACGTTGCTGGTCATTATCACGACTGTGTTGCGGAAGTCGATTCTCCTGCCGTGCCCGTCAGTCAGGCTTCCGTCATCGAGAATCTGAAGCAGGATGTTGAACACGTCGGGGTGTGCCTTCTCTATCTCGTCGAACAGAACGACGCTGTAGGGCTTCCTCCGCACCATCTCGGTGAGCTTTCCGCCGGATTCGTGGCCGACATAGCCGGGAGGTGCTCCGATGAGCTTGGAGACTTCGTGCCGCTCCATGTACTCGCTCATGTCTATGCGAATCATCGAGTCGTCCTTCCCGAACATGAACCGCGCCAGGCATCGTGCAAGCTCAGTCTTCCCGACACCCGTCGGCCCCATGAACAGGAAGCTACCGATAGGCCGTCTCGGGTCGCGCAGGCCTGTACGTGCACGGCGTATTGCTTTGGCGATGGCACTTACCGCCTCGTCTTGGCCGATTAACCGCTTCGAGATCTCGTCCTCCATCTTCAGCAGGCGTGTCGTCTCGGCTTCAGTGAGCTGCTTCACGGGGATTCCCGTCTGTTCCGCAATAACCGCCGCAATGTCTTCGGCCGTAATCTCGTAGTGTGCGTTCGAGCGTTCGGACTTCCACTCCTGAACTGCACGGTCAAGCTCGTCGGAGAGTTTGCTCTCAGTCATCCTGAGTTCTGCCGCCAGGTCATAATGCTCGGACATCACAGCCTCTTCTTTTCTGCGCTGAATATCCTCAAGCTGCTTCTTGAGGTTTCTGACGTTCTCGGGCGGATCGAGCGCAAGAAGACGCGTCCGTGCTCCGGCCTCGTCGATGAGGTCTATTCCCTTGTCCGGCAGATACCTGTCCTGAACGTAACGTGATGACAGCTTCGCGGCGGCATCTATCGCGCCGTCGGTGAAGACTACGTTATGGTGGCTCTCGTACTTGTCCTTCAAGCCCCGCAGAATCAGCACAGCATCATCTACGCTAGGTTCATCGACCTGCACGGGCTGGAAGCGTCTCTCCAGCGCAGCATCCTTCTCGACGTACTTGCGGTATTCGTCCTGAGTCGTCGCGCCGATAAGCTGGAATGCTCCCCGCGACAGTTCGGGCTTGAGGATGTTCGCGGCATCAGTCGAGCCTTCCGCGTTGCCCGCCCCTACAATCGTATGAACTTCATCGACGAACAGGATAACTTCTCCCTTGCTGTCAACAAGTTCCTTCACGATGCGCCGGAGCCTGTCCTCGAACTCTCCCCTGTACTTTGTCCCGGCAACCAGCGTCCCCATGTTCAGTTGAACGATTCGCTTGTCCCGCAGAGGGTCAGGAGCTATCCCGTAGGCGATCTGCGAGGCCAGACCCTCAACGACCGCAGTCTTCCCGACTCCCGGGTCGCCGATAAGCACGGGGTTGCACTTTGTACGGCGGCACAACACCTGCATTACGCGGCGAATCTCCTTTTCGCGGCCGATAACAGGATCAAGCTCTCCGTTGCGGGCTCGTTCCGTGAGATCAGTGCCGAGATGGTCGAGCGTCGGTGTCCTGACCTTGCTCTTGCGCTTCGAGCTCCTGTCGTCAGGCGACGATGACGAGTACGACTGCGAGTACGACGATGACGACGATGGAGCGCGCCTTATCGTGCCCGTGCCGTTCGTGCGGATGTCGTTTATCTGCTTCAGCACCATCGTAGGCGTTAAGCCCATCGCCTTGAACTGCCGGGCGGAGAGTGCCCCGTCATCAGCGAGAATCCCAAGCAGTATGTGTTCCGTGTCCACGTAATTGTCGCCCATCTTGCGGGCTTCCGACATCGCTACGTCAAGCGCGTGCGTTACCCTCTGGCTCAGCGGAAGATCTGTAGGCTTGGCGATGATGTCCTGAGAGTTGCCGATAAGATCCCTCACGTGTGCCGCGAAGTTCTCCGTATCAACCCCAAGCTCAGAGAGTGCCTGCGCCACCGTGCCTCCTCCTTCCTGAAGAACTCCCAGCAGCAAGTGTTCAGGCTCAACCATCTGGCTGCCCATGTTGATGGCTTCATTCCTCGCCAGCTGTATTACTCTCTTCCCCCGCTCCGTATAGAACTGCCACATGAATTATTCTCCTTCTCTTTCTTCTACGATAAGCATTAATCCCTTGAGCATACGTTTCAGCAAACCTGCGAACATTTTTTCACGATCCGAAAGTCTTATGTCCTTTATGTCCTCACAGATATAGTTCGAGTGCCGTAGTGCTATCTCAATCAGCAGCCTTTCCCTCTGCGTAATGAACCTTCTTGCCTCAAGGGTCTCTAACAGCCTGTGAGCTTCCTTCATTGATATTGAGCTGCCTATTATATCGTCAAGATGCTCCGTCCGTTCCTCTGGAGTTATGCACGAAATCTTCACGATCTTGATGTAGCCGTGCTCTCCCCTCCTGCTCTCGATGATGTACCCGTGCTCGGGAGAAAATCTGCTCCTCAGAACGTAATTTATCTGGCTCGGCACGCACCCGAAAATCTCCGCCAGTTCCTTGCGCCTGAGCCTTACATAATTCTCCTGCACGTCCTCAAGGCGGCTCAATATATACTGCTCGATATCACTGCTCAAATTCTGCATGATAAATCATCCTCTCTGGGGAAATTATGGGCAAGCATTATATCTTCATAAGTCAGAGATAATCAATCATGGAAATTGACTATTGCGCGCTTTCACCTAAAATCTTATCCGCAAGAATATCAAAGGAGAGTGGAGATTTCATGTCAGAAGAAGTCATTGACGGAGGGCTGGAGATTCTGAAGTACCCGAATCCCGTGCTCAAGAAAAAGTCCGAAGACGTAACGGTCTTTGACGAAGAGCTTGCCGTGTTCGTGAAGGATTTGTTTGCGGCGATGAGGGCACATGACGGCGTAGGACTTGCCGCCCCGCAGGTCGGAGTCCTCAAGAAGATTGCGGTTGTCGAGTACGACGGAAAAAGCTACGTGCTCATCAACCCGCGCGTTGTTGACCAGAAAGGGCTTCAGGACGGCGAGGAAGGCTGCCTGAGCTTTCCGGGAATCTACGCACATGTTACGCGTCCGCAGTGGGTCAAGATAGCGGCGCAGGACGAGACGGGGGAAATCCACGAGTACGAGGCTGAGGGTTACACGGCGCGGGCGTTCCTTCACGAGATGGATCACCTGACGGGAAAGCTGTTTGTGGATTACCTGTCGAGCCTTAAGCGCAACGCCATCAAAAAGAAGGCGGCCAAGAAGACGGGAGGGCACTTCTAGCGTGGACGGTAAATGCATCTGGTTCATGGGTACGGGGCAGTTCGCGGCTCTGTGCCTTGAAGGCCTCACCAAGAACGGCGTAACTCTATCGCGAATCATCACCGGGCTTCCGACGCGTTCAGGACGTAACGGCAAGGAGAACCCTTCTGACGTTGAGCGCAAAGCGGCGGAGATGGGGATAGGTGTTTCGCGCACAGGAAAACTCTCAGAGAATCAGGAGCTCATTGACGCGCTCGAGGCCGAACAGCCCGCAGTAATCTTCGTCATCGACTTCGGGCAGATTATACGCGAGCCGTTCTTGTCGCGAATGTGCCTGAACATTCACCCGTCGCTTTTGCCGGAATACAGGGGAGCAGCACCGATACAGCGCGCGCTTCTCGACGGCAGGGAGTACACGGGGGTTACTGTGTTCCGTCTTGTTCAGGCGATGGACGCAGGAGGAATCGCCGCACAGAGACGCGTTGAGGCTAATGCGTCGGACAACGCATCTGACCTCTACCGCAGGCTGTCGGAGATCGGCTGTGAGCTCGCCGCCGAAGCAGTGAGTAACATTGACGCACTGACCTTCACACCACAGGATGATTCGCGCGCAACGTTCGCCCCGAAGCTCGAGAAGGCAGACTTTGCGCTGACGTTCGGCATGACCGCGAGAGAGTTCGTGAACAGGGTCAGGGCACTCGACATGTCCGGCGGAGCGTACGTGATGATTAACGGGAAGCGCGTAAAGGTCTGGAGGGCATCAGTGCGCGACGACCTGAAGGGAGAAGTCCCCGGCCAAGTGCTCGAGGTCAAGGGCTGTCTTGCTGTGGCGTGCGGTGATTTCTGCATTGAACTCTCTGAAGTCCAGAACGAGGGCAAGGCACGAATCAGCGGCATCGACTGGGCAAGGGGCATGCGTATAAGGGCGGGGGATAATCTGTGTAAAGTTTAGGGTTATGCGATATAATTAAGCAATTCATGTAATCATACACAATCAGAAAAGGGCAGGTGTTCTTATGCCGCAGAATATCTCAGACATTGAAGAAGTCTGCGTAAATGAGAAGAGAATCTTTGACGGTAAGATTCTCAGTGTCCGCCTCGATGAAGTCCGTACCCCTTCAGGCCGTCTTGCAGCCCGTGAAGTCGTCGAACACAAAGCCGCTGTGGGTATGCTTGTCGTTACGAGCCGCAGGAGCGTGCTTCTGGTGAGACAGTACAGGTACGCAGTCCACGAGGCAACGCTTGAGGTGTGCGCCGGACTCATCGAGAAGGGCGAAGACCCCGCACAGGCCGCAGAACGCGAAATGCAGGAAGAGCTGAACGTCAAGGCCGGGAAGCTCTACGCAATCGGAGACTTCTACGCGTCGCCGGGTTTCTGCACGGAGATGTTCACGCTGTTCCTCGCGGAAAACCTCACAGAATCATCACTGCCCCAAGACGAAGACGAGAATGTTTCGGTTGTCGAGGTCAAATTCTCTGACATACCGATAATGATTCGTGAAGGCAAAATACGGGACTCGAAGACGTTTGCAGCTCTTTCGTGGCTCATGGCTAAGGAGGGGATTGCCCCTGAACGATAAGGCTGTACAATCGTCGCTGTAGTCGTTAAGCTTTTTCACCCACAAATTTTTATTCACAGGAGCGTAATAGTATGTTAAACAACTTTAAGATTACGGGAAAACTTACGATAGGCTTCGGGATTGTTCTCGCGCTTTTCGGAGTTGCAGTGTTCTTCTCGTGGCAGAGCATCTCAGCAGTTCAGAGTGATGTTCAGTACCTCCAGAAGGTCGTCGATAACACGGTCAAAATTGCGGTTGAGCTGACGAACCAGATCAGCTTTATCCGTGCAGGTGTCAGAGACCTCAAGTTCTCCGAGAGCGATGAGGACATCGACAAGATGACTAACTATCTGTCCGGATTGCGCACTATTCTGGAGAAAGGGAAGCAGATGTATGCGCAGGATCCGTCATTGACCAGTCTTTCTAACCTAGCGGAGATGGAGAACATCATACGCAACACAGAGTCTACCTTCGCCAAAGCTACCCAGATGATAAGGACGAAGCGCACGGTGTCTGCAACCCTCGTTACTGAAATCGACAAGATGATTGCACTGCTTGAGAGCGTTATCGATATGCAGTACAAGATAACGATTCAGAACCTCAAGACCAACCTTGAAGGCCATGATTACGAGCCGGACATCAACCGTATAAGGTCAGTTGAAGACCTGCGCACACAGTTTGCTATCACCGCGAGGAACTACGCAATAGCAATGTGGTACAGGGACGCAAAGATGATGAACGATGTTACCCAGCAGATAGTCAACGGAGAGAACGCCTACAACAGGTTTTACGAGAACACGACGTACAAAGAGGTTAAGGACGTAATGAACGCCGGACGCGGAGCTTTCTCTACGCTTAAGGCCGGATTTGCGGACGTGCTTAACTCCTTCACGCAGACGGAGCCGGCATTTGCGGCACTTCTTGCTGACGGTTTGAACCTCGTGAACATCGCTAACAAGATTACGGACGCAGGCACACAGAGAATCGTAGACCTTTCGCAGGGAGCACATGACGCGCTCGGAAGCACGATGACCCTCGTCCTTTCGCTTGCGGCAGTAGCAATAATTCTCGGCATCGGAATCGCGCTTTACATCGCAAAGTCAATCTCATCACCTCTTGGCCGCGTTGTTGAGCTCTGCAAGGAAGCCAGCAACGGCGAAATGTCGATTACCCGCGCAGACTTCCACTATGAGGGCAAGGACGAACTCGGCAACTTGGGCGATGCACTCTCTGAGATGTTCGCTTCTCTGAGCACGGCAATCGGGGACATTCGCGGACTTGCAATCATGAGCCACGAGACTTCGGCCCGCATGAAGGAAGACGCAACGAAGAACACCGAATACGCCAACAACGTACGCGCCAATGTCGCCAACGTTGTGAAGCTGATGGAGGGCAGCGCATCATCACTTCAGGAGTCCAACGCCGGAACAGAAGAGATGAGCGCGGCATCAATGACGAGCGCACAGGCCGCAACCGACTGCGCGGAGTTCATCTCGAACATGACATCAGTAACGAACAAGGCAGTAGACACGGTGAAGGAAGCAATCGCCAACATCGTAATTCTGCAGAAGAAGACGCAGGAGAGCGGAGAGAAACTTCAGGAACTTGTTGAAAGCGTCAACAAGATTTCCGAGTTCATCGGAGACATCACGTCAATAGCCGACCAGACGAACCTTCTGGCACTCAACGCGGCAATTGAGGCAGCAAGAGCAGGAGAAGCCGGACGCGGATTCGCAGTTGTTGCGGAGAGCGTACGTAAACTCGCCGAAGAGTCCAGCAGGGCCGCCGAGAACGTTAGAGGGTTAATCGAGTCATTGCAGACCAGCGCAAGGGAGACTAAGGCCTCCAGCGACGAGACAGCGGAGATTCTGACCGAGACGACCGAGAAGGCCAACGGAGCGCAGGATTCGCTTGCAGAGGCAATCGGGCAGATCGACAAGGCGAACGACAGAATCCAGAACATCGCGGCAGTGGCACAGGAGCAGGCGGCATCGAGCAGAGAGATTGCGGCCGGTATCGACAACGTAACCAAGTCGACCACCGAGATTCTGGAGAACCTCGAGAGCGTCAAGAACGACATGGACGAAACCGCAATGATAGCGGAACGTGCGGCGGCAGGTGCAGTAGAACAGACCGGGCTTGTGGAGAGCATCACAGAGGCACTCTCGCAGTTCCACATCGAGGACGATGCGCCAGCGCAGAAGAAGGGTGCGGCGCGCAAGGCACTTCCTCCGAAGAAGAAATAACCTGTTGCTGGGGGAACTCATGTAATTTGTGCTGGGGAGGTGTAACAGCCTCTCCAGTTTTTTTATGGCCATGAACGAATCCAACTTTGACATCTACATACATGACCTGCTGAGAGATGCAGGAATTGACGCTGGATATCAGTACACCTCAATCATTCCCCTTCAGGAAGCACTGAGCACGGCCTCAAAGTCCCAGACCGGCGAGGCGGGAAAACCTGACTTTATCGCCGTAGTGAATGGTTATGTGCTTGTGATTGAGGACAAGGCCGACAGGGACAAACTGTGTCTCAGGGACAATGGCGGGAGCATCTCTCAGACCATCGAGGCGACGAGGGATTACGCGGTGAACGGCGCAGTGTGGTACGCGCGCAAGATTCTAGAGCACGGCGGGTACACGAAGATTTTTGCGTTCGGCAATGCTGGAGACAACAAGCATCACACGTTGAAGCCCGTCTTTGTGAGTGCAGACACGGTTAAGGAGCTTGATGAAATAGAGACGTTCGGGAACTTCTCAGCGGGTGAGATAGAGAAATATTACCGGCGTTCAGTGCTTGAGGAGGAGTCGCCGGAAGAGCTGCAGCTTGACGAGATTATCACGAAGGCAAGGATGCTCCATGAACACCTGCGCAACTACGGGAACTTGAGCGACACGGAAAAACCTCTGGTTGTGTCGGCAATCCTTCTTGCACTGAGCGAGCAGAGATACGGTTTCAGTCTCGGCCTCCTCAAGGGCGACAGCGTCGAGGGCAACACTGACGGCGAGATACTCTACAGGTATCTTGAAAACGCAATGACCCGCGCGAAAGTCCGTCCCGAAGTCAAACGTGATAAAGTCCTTAACCAGTTCACGATCGTCAAGGACAGGCCGGTACTGAACACCGTACGCCCCGACCTGCAAACTACACCGCTGAAGTTCTTTGCGGATTACCTGAACAGAGAAATATACAGCGCAATAGAGCTCAACGCGTCATCAGAGGACTATCTGGGGAGGTTCTACGGCGAGTTTGTGAGGTATTCGGGCGGGGACGGCCAGACGCTGGGGGTTGTGCTGACACCGAGACACATAACGGAATTGTTCTGCGACCTCGTGAACCTCCGGCCTGACGACGTAATTTTTGACCCTTGCTGCGGAACGGGAGGCTTCCTGATTGCGGGGATGCACAGGATGCTTCAGGCGGCGGGATCGGACGCACAGCGCAGGCACATCAAGGAGAAACAGATTTTCGGGACGGAGATACGTAACGACATGTTTGCGATTGCGACGACGAACATGATTTTACGCGGGGACGGCCAGAGCAATTTGACGTGCGAGGACTTCTTTGCGAAGAGTGCCGGAGAGCTCCAGCTTCACGGAATAACGGTAGGCTTCATGAATCCTCCGTACTCTCAGGCCAAGAACAAGGCGACGCAGAACCTCTCGGAGCTGAACTTCATTTATCACCTGCTGGAGAGCGTGTTAGAGGGCGGGAGAGTGGCGGTTATCGTGCCTGTGTCGGCGATGATAGGCAAGACGAAGGACGACAAACAGCTGAAGGCGGACATCCTGAAGCACCACACGTTAGAGGGAGTAATCAGCCTGAACAAGCAGACATTCTACGGCGTGGGAACTGTGCCGTGTATTGCTGTGTTCACGGCGGGAGTGCCTCACGAAGCGGGAAAACTGGTGAAGTTCATCAACTTCGAGGACGACGGCTGGGAAGTGAAGATGCATAGGGGGCTTGTCGAGGACGAGTCGCGCTCGAAGGACAGGCGGCAGTATTTGCTGGACTGCTGGCGCGGCGAGAGGACGGATTACCCTTCGAAGTTCATGGTAGAAGCGACGGTTGAGGCTGGGGATGAGTGGCTTCACTCGTTCTACTACTATAATGACGAGCTGCCGACAGAGCAGGAGTTTGTGGACAGCATAGCGGACTATCTGACGTTTGAAGCGAACATGATATTTCACGGGCGGGGGTATTTGTTCGGAACGGGTGAGGGAGATGCACACACTTGACTGACCTTAGAGGCCCGGAAGTGGGGGAAGTTTGCGGTTGGTGATTTGTTTCGGCTGGAGGCAGGAAAAGCAAAGGGAGCTAACCATCTCACGCCTGAGCCTGAAGGTATTTCCTATTTGGGAGCTACGAACCGCAATAATGCTGTGCTTGGCTTCGTGAGGTCTGAGCCTTCGCTGGTGCAGGAAGGCAACTGCATAGCATTCATAAGGAACGGCGAGGGCTCTATGGGTTATGCTGTGTACAAAGCAGAGGACTTCATAGCAACGTCTGACATCACGGCTGGTTATGCTCCGTTCCTCAATAAGTACACGGGAATGTTTATTACGACGTGTGCGGATATGGTGAGAGGCAAATACAGCTTTAACTATAAGCGGAGTGATACGCGTCTCAAGCAGGAGATGATACAGCTTCCGGTTGATGATGCGGGCAATCCCGACTGGGCATTCATGGGAGAGTATATGCGGGAGATTGAGCGCGTGCTGTCTGCCAGGTACAGGCCTGATGCTGAGGAGTGCGACACTGTATCGCTTGAAGGTGTGAAGTGGGGCGAATTCCTATTGAGCGATTTATTCAGCTTTGGACGCGGAAAGGTTATTGACGGCGATAAAGTGGATAAAGTATCAGGCAGAACAGCTTACGTTACACGCACAGAGAGGAACAACGGAGTAGACGGCTTCATAGATTTTGATGATGCCAGCTACTTGAATGCTGGTTATCCTGTTGTTACGATAGGCAACGAAACCGCAGCACCCTTCGTTCACACGTACCCTTTTTACACCGGCACGAATATAAATATACTTTCACCGCGTGTTGAAACATCACGGAACGCTCTGATATTCATTGCGCAGTGTTTCAGGCAACAGAAGCCTAAATACTCATACGGATACGCCGCAAGTGCTACACGCCTGAAGGGGCAGAAGATACAGCTCCCGATAGACGAGACCGGCCATCCGGATTATGATTTCATGGAGAGATTCATTCGCGCTCATGAACAGAAACTCATCAATGAGTATGTCAATCACTTGACTCGTAAATTACTTACCCCCCCCCCCCCGTGAATTACGTAGCCTATCGCTCGTAACGTGGTCTTTGTTCTTAATCAGTGAGGTCACAGAGATTCTCTCGGGACACGACATATACGACGACGAAAGAGTCTCCGGCCTCACCCCGTACATCGGAGCTTCAGCCCTCAACAACGGCATCACTCACTTCATCAGCAACCTCAACGAGACCAAAGAATCAGAATGCATATCTGTAAACCGTAACGGCTCTGTAGGCTACGCGTTCTATCACCCGTATGAAGCCCTCTACTCCAACGACTGCCGAAAGCTCAGGCCAAGAGTCAGGGACAAATACTCCGCTATGTTCATTGCAGAACAGATAACAGCACAGCGCAAAAAGTACAGCTACGGTTACAAGATGGGTACGGCACGGCTCATGCGCCAGAAGATTCTGCTCCCCGCCGACGACTCCGGCCTCCCGGATTACAGCTTTATGAGCAATTACATGAAGGGAATTGAGAATGAAAGACTCCGTGCTGTGCTGAGATACTTCACCGCAAAATTAAGCCGGGCGTGAGTCGCCTCATACCCGGCACTTTTCACCGCTAACTGTGTATAACCTTCCTCGCTGGCTTCTTGTCCAGATACTCCAGCAGCAACGGACTCAGAATCTTTATGTACGTCCCCTTCATTCCGAGCGAGCGGCTCTCAATCAGCCCTGCACTCTCCAGCTTCCGCAGTGCGTTCACTATAACGCTCCGTGTTACCCCGACTCTGTCCGCAACCTTCGACGCAACCGCAACACCTTCCGGCCCGTTGAGTTCCGCGATGATGTGCCTCATGCTCTCAAGCTCGGAGTACGAGAGAGCCCGCATCGCCATCTGTACGCTCAGGCGGCTTCTGGCTGTCTCCTCGAGGACTTTCGCGCGCTCGTTGAGAATCTCAATCCCAGCCAGCATTCCCAGATACTCAGCTAACAGCACATCATCAACGCTGAACGGCACGGACTCCCTCACGAGCATAATCGTGCCCAGCCTCTCTGCGCTCGCACCGATTATCGGCACGTAGATTAAGTGCTTGTCGGGCTTCTCGCCTTCGTACTCGTCATCGAACAGCGGAGCATCCTCATCAACTATCTCCGTCTCCCTGTACCTGTTCATTCGCCTCACGAACTCATCAGGCATCACCCCGTCCCGGAAACTTTCGGACAAGGCTTTAGAGGTGTATTCCGGCACCCAGTTATAGCCCAGAAGACGGCCTGACCTGTCGACTATGTACACGTTGGCTGTCGAACACTCGGAGAGCATACGTGCAAGGCTGAAGTAGTCCAGAGGCTCGCCCTCTTTCTTGGCCTGAAGCGCGCGGCCTACTTTGCGTGTCTTCTCTAGCAGCCTGTTCATTCGGCGGTCAGCGTCGGAATGCGCAGCAAATTCACACATTCTTCACGCCTCCTAGAGCAGGTATCGTCGGATATCCCGGTTCTCGACGAGCCCGCTTAACTTCTCGCGCACCATGTCGCCGGTAATCTCTATGGTCTCTTCGTCCATGTCCGACACGTTGAAGCTGATTTCCTCCAGCAGCTGCTCCATCATCGTATGAAGCCTCCGTGCTCCTATGTCCTCCATCTCGGAGTTCATCTTGTGGGCAAGACGCGCAATCTCCTGCGTGGCTTCGGGCGTGAATGTGAGTGTTGTGCCTTCGGTGGAGATTAAGGCCTCGTACTGGCGGATTAGTGAGTTCTCCGGCTCGGTGAGAATCTGCTGGAGGTTCTCAATCGTCAGAGGCTCAAGCTCAACGCGGATCGGGAAGCGTCCCTGAAGTTCAGGTATCAGGTCAGAAGGTTTTACCCCGCTGAATGCTCCGGCGGCGATGAACAGAATGTGATCCGTCTTCACCGGGCCGTACCTTGTCTGCACAACCGAGCCTTCAACGATGGGCAGAAGATCTCTCTGTACTCCTTCACGGCTGACATCCGGGCCGTGAGAGCCTCCGTTCTTCACGACGACTTTATCTATCTCGTCGAGGAAAACTATTCCGTCCTCCTGCGCAAGTTCGAGGGCTTCTTTGCCCATTGCCTCAGCGTCTATCATCTTCTCGGCTTCTTCCTGCTGAAGGACTCTCAGTGCTTCTTTCACCTTCATGTGCCGTTTGCGTGTGCGTTTGGGCATTATTCCTCCGAGCACCTCAGTAATGTTGATGCCCATAACGTCCATTCCCGGCGTTCCGAAAATCGGCAGGGAAGCTCCGCTGTCGTTGACCTCAATCTCAACATCACGGTTATCCAGCTTCCCGGCCTTCAGCATGTCGTGAAGACGGGCGCGTGTCCTGCTGTTCTCCTCTGCGGGCGAAGGCTCAGGAGCTTCGGGCTCTTCTTCTTCGTCGTCCTTGCCGGTCAGTGCCTTCATGAAGTCCGGCATGGAGAATTTCTTTTCCGGGCGCGGGAGCATCGCATCAAGAAGCCTCTGTTCTGCACGTTCAAGCGCGGGCTGTTGGACTGCCCCGAGCATTCGTTTTCGCACCATCGATGCCGCAAACTCCGTGAGGTCGCGTATTATGGTCTCAACGTCCCTTCCGACGTAACCGACTTCCGTGAACTTCGTGGCTTCGACTTTCACGAACGGAGCATTAGAGAGTGTAGCGAGCCTGCGGGCAATCTCTGTCTTGCCGACACCTGTAGGACCGACCATGAGAATATTCTTCGGCATGATCTCATGTGCTATCTCAGGAGGAAGCGCGCGCCGCCGTATTCGGTTGCGGAGGGCTATTGCTACTGAGCGTTTCGCTTTGTCCTGACCCACTATGTAGCGGTTCAGGTGCTCGATAATCTTTGAGGGGGTAAGTTCTGAGTCTAGTTTCTTGTTCGTCATTATTCGCCTAATACCTCGACTATTATATTATTGTTGGTGTAGATGCAGATCTCTGATGCCAGCTCGATTGAACGTCTGGCTATCTGTTCGGGCGGCCAGTCTGTGGCTTCGCAGAGCGCACGTCCTGCCGCAAGCGCGTAGCCTGAGCCCGAGCCGATAGATGCGACCTGTCCTTCAGGTTCGAGAACGTCTCCCGCACCCGAGAGCAGCAACGTCATCTCCGTGTTTGCCGCGAGCATCATTGCTTCGAGCCGTCTTAATGCTTTGTCGAGCCGCCATTCTTTCACGAGACGGACAGCCCCGCGCATAAGGTCTCCCTTCTCCTGCTCGAGGCATGTCTCGAACTTCTCGAGCAGGGTCATTGCGTCGGCAGTGCTTCCCGCAAAGCCGGTGAGTATCTTTCCGTCAAGTAGTGTGCGTACCTTGCGGGCTGTGCTCTTGATGACCTGAGAACCGAGAGTTACCTGGCCGTCTCCTGCCATTGCGACGCGAGAACCCTTGCGCACACACACTATAGTAGTACCGTTAAACAGTGTAATCATTCCTTTCGTTGTATAATGAACCGAAATTTACTGCATATTATCTCATTAGGGCATGTTTTGAGAATATACGGAATAGACTAAAATTTTCTGAGTAATCTAGTTTTTGAGGAGGCACGTCATGAATCTTCCTGACCCTGATACTGTTTTCCCCATTCCGAACGTCAGCACTGTAACCTTCATCAAGCCGACAATTACCCGCCCGAACATCATCGCAGGAGATTTCTCGTACTACGCTGGGCAGGACTTCGAGTCCCGTGTTACGCATCATTACCCCTTCAACGGCGACAAGCTCATAATCGGCAAGTTCTGCCAGATAGGCGCGGGCGTTGAATTTGTCATGAACGGAGCAAACCACCAGATGAACGCCGCAACAACTTACCCGTTCTTCATCTTCGGGGGCTGGGATGCAGAGACTCCCCCGCCGGACAACATGCCCTTGAAGGGAGATACGGTCGTCGGCTCGGATGTGTGGATAGGACAGAACGTTACGGTACTGCCGGGCGTGCACATCGGCGACGGAGCGATAATCGGCCTGAACAGCACGGTAACCCGCGACGTTCCCGCATACACAATCGCCGCAGGAAACCCCGCACGAGTCATCCGCAAACGTTTCGATGACGAGATGATAAACCTGCTCGAGAAATTGCAGTGGTGGAACAAACCCATAGAGGAGATAAAGACTCTCATTCCTATTCTGACATGCAAAAATCTTAGTGAAGTAAAGCGCAGAATCTCAGAACTGCTTGACAGAAACAGTAAAGGCCTGTAAAATTCCTGAATTGTTGAAGCCGGTGTAGCTCAGTCGGTAGAGCAGCTGACTTGTAATCAGCAGGTCGGAGGTTCGAATCCCCTTGCCGGCTCCAGTAAGTAGCTAATATGGTGGAATGGCCGAGTGGTCAATGGCAACAGACTGTAAATCTGTCGACGGGAGTCTACCATGGTTCAAATCCATGTTCCACCACCATTTGCCGATTTAGCTCAGCCGGCAGAGCACATCCATGGTAAGGATGGGGTCTTCGGTTCAAATCCGAAAATCGGCTCCAGTTCAAGAGTTTATCACCCCCAGAGTTCTAGGCTTTGGGGGATTAATTTTGACCGGGCATGACAGTTAGTCTATAATCTCCTCACAAAATCTCACACGCAAATAATTATCATCATGGGAAAAAATATATACTTAGTCTTTGTCGCAGGGTTCTTTGCGTTATGCCTGTCCGTCGTAGGTGCTGTGTGGTGGTCGGTCAACGAGCTGAGAGCTTTCCGCGAAGAATATGACCTCCTAGAGCAGGAACGCGCGAGCTCGGAACGCATGATGCAGAACATGCAGCACAAGAACGTAGACCTGACGCAGGTTACCGGCCTCAACATCGACAATGCAGGCCTTGCACATGACGCGGTGGAGTTCTATTCCGCCGTGCGGGAGGCACTCGAGAACAACAACGTCGAGCTGTTGTCCATGAACTCCGAAGCCAACAGCGAGAACATCCTCTCACTTCACCTTCAGGGGAACTATTATTCCGTAGCACGCGCCTTTGCCCAGTGGCGGACAATGCCCTTCGCGGCACGAATCAACTCCCTCAAGATAAAGCGCGATACCACGTCGCCGACAAACCGCATTGACGCAGAAGTCGTCCTTGAGGCCATGATGGAGGGCAAGTAGCATGGAGGAACTGCGTGAAGGCTTTGTGCACTTCTGGGAAATTCTGACGGGAGTATTTGACGATGAACGATCGAGGTTTATTCGGCTCTCGGGCTTTGCGGTGCTGTTTCTGGGGATGCTATGGGCAGGCTACAACTACTTTCAGGCCGAACGTATCGCCAACCTTGACGAGGAACTCAGCGACTACTTCTCGGCCGGAGCAGGCGCACAGCACGGCGAGACTATGGAGAAGCTCTCTGAGCTCGCGGAGACTGTAGGCATGATGAGGCGCGGAGGCGAAAACTTGGCCGCATCGATGAGCGGAATGAACGTCAATCCATTCAACATCGCTGGCTATGACGAAATGGGGCTCGAAGACCTCAACACGCCCGTAGGAGGCTATGACAACGCGAACGCTTACAGCGAAACTCCAGGCACTCCTCAGGAACAGCAGCAGGAGCAGCAGGAGGAGATAGAGGAGCTCGTCATCAAAGCAGTGATGCTCTCCGGGCGCACGAGGTACGCGGTCATCGACTACGCGCAGAATGAAGGCTACGTCATCCGTCAGGGGCAGCAGCTTCCGGGCGGAACAGGCCGTGTGGTGAGGATAACCCGCGAAGGAATAACAGTCAGGCGGACAGGCAGCAAAAAGGAAGTAGTTTACACGGTCAAGTAGTATTATAATATAATACAATCTACCTAGTAAAAATTCGTTAAAAAGTGAAGTGAATGTGGCCGTGCGTAAACGAGTCTGTTCTTGCGTTGTTCTGTTGGTGTTGTGTCTGTGCGCCTTTTCGTCTGCTGCCGTGAAGGAGGAGAAGTACACCGGGCCTCTGCTGACTGATTGCAGCATCTACCAGCTCGGGATGAACGAGTTTATCATCAGGCTCAACGGCAAAAAACTTCCCCGCCCCGAAGCGGAGACCGACAATAACAGTCTGGTGATATTCTTCGACGGTGCGAGGGCTTCGAACCCCGAAGAGATTGCCTCGCAGGTTTCGGACAGTCTGGAGAGCGTGCCGATGCTCTACAATTTCGAGATCGAGAATCTTTCCGGCGACCAGATTTCCATTCAGCTTGACGCGAGCTATCCGCTGAAGATACACAAGGCTTCGCGCACGGCAGGAGGCTGGAGCTTCCGGGTTCAGGCCGATGCTTCATCGCAGGCACTTCCCGACGTGTTTTCCCCTCCGCCGAAACTTCTGGCCAACGCTCCGACAACCTCACTTCCTTTCACGGCAAAGACCCGCACGACAATAGAGTTCAGAGAGGCAGAGCTTCAGGATGTGTTCCGTCTGTTCATGGCGGCACTCGGCAGGAACATCGTGCTTGATGCTTCGTTCCCGAGAGACACGCTGGTTACTATGACGCTCATTGACGTAAGGATCGACGAGATCATGAACTACATGCTTCGGACTTATGACCTCGCGTGCTACAACTACGGCCCGAACATCACGGCATTCGGGACACGGGAGGGGCTGTACAAGCTCTCCGGCGCGCGGGAGATAAAGACGTTCAGGATAGCTTACGCCGAACCTGCGACGGTGAGCACGATGCTTCAGACACTCACGGGAATACAGGCAAGCGAGATAGTTATTGACGAGAGGATGCGTACGCTCTACGTCAACACGAATCCGGCCAAGATGGACGAAGTGGAAGACCTCATCGGCAGGATAGACACGCCCGCCCGGCAGGTCATGATACGTGCGAGCATCTTCGAGTTCAGCGACGCGGCAACAAAGGACGTGCAGAAGAGCCTGAACATGGTCTACGACAAGTGGAGCCTGCTCAGCAACCCGGCAACAGGCACGGGAACTCTGACGTTCGAGGACTATACGTACAGTCAGGGACGTTCCGCGCTGGACAGGTACATCACGGCGGCGTTCAGTGCCCTCGAGACGCGCAACAAGGGCAGGACGATCGCCAACCCCAGCGTTATAGCCATCGACGGGCAGGAAGCGACGATAACCCTGAAGCAGGACATCATGTACTCTGCGGGACGCGACGACAGCGGAAATCCCACGTGGTCAACAACAGAGGTCGGCCCTGAGCTGAAGTTTACCCCGAAGATCGAGGACAACGGCTACATCAACCTGAAGATAACCATCAACACCGGCGACTATCTCGGCAGCGACAGCGACGGCAACATAATCACGACAGACCGCAACGTAGAGACGACTATACGCGTGCGGGACGGAATGCCGTTCGTCGTTGGAGGGCTGTTCCAGGACATCAACAACAACATCAAGAACAAAATACCTGTTCTCGGGGACATTCCGCTTTTGGGAGAGCTTTTCACGTACCGTTCGAAGAACAGGGACAAGACGCAGGCAGTGATGCTAGTAACGCCGTACATTCTCGACATGAAATAGCCATCAGGGGAGGCAGGGAACAGCAGGCCTCCTTTTTTCATGTATAATATCGCCATCCAAGAAAGATTCAGGAGGTTTATTTATTCATGGCACAGGTTGCAGATACTACCAGCTTCTACGTTGGCCTGAAGTTCCGCTGGCAGGGCGGGATATGGGAGATAGTAGAGTATGACCACCACAAGATGGGCAGAGGCGGCGCAGTCGTCCGCACGAAGCTCCGCAACGTAGAGACCGGCTCAATCGTTGAGAACTCCTTCAAGCCCGGCGAGAAGTTCGAGCGCATAATCTACGAGGACAAGCCCGCGCAGTACTCCTACAGGGACGGCGAGGATTATGTGTTCATGGACCTTGCGACGTACGAGGAGATGAGGCTTTCCCCTCAGGTGCTCGGAGATGCGGCCAAGTATCTTGTTGACGACATAGAGATTCAGCTCGAGTACTTTGAGGGCAAAGTTATGGGCATCGAGCTTCCCAAGAGCGTAACGATGAAGGTAGTGGACACACCTCCGGCCTTCAAGGGCGACACAGTAACCGGCGGAGGCAAACCCGCAACGCTCGAGACCGGCCTCGTCGTAACCGTGCCCGTGTTCGTTGAGCCGGGAGAAGACATCGTGGTGGACACCAGAACCGGCGCATACCTTGAGCGCGCGAAAAAGGGTAACTGATCTTGCCTGACGACAAACCGGCAAACGGCGGAGCAATCCACATCTCCGAAGACGTAATAGCAGAGCTTGCCCGCAAAACCATCGAGGGAATATCCGGCATAAAGACAGTCGAGCGTATCGGCTCGAAGTTCGGGCTCGGCCGCAGAAACGCAGGAATCCGCGTCTCGGTAGAGCAGTCGCAGGGAGTGCTGGACATTGATGCGTACGTTCTGGTGAAGTACGGGCAGAGAATCCCTGACCTCGCGTGGGACGTTCAGGAGAAGATCAAGGACAACCTTGAACGCTACACGGGCTACGGCGTTAGGGCTGTGAACGTGAATGTCCAGGGCATCTTTGCGGAGGCTGGGGACAATTTCCGGCTCGATATAGACACTGAGACCGGCGAACCCGACGACGAGGAAGACTAGCGATGTACTTTCTCTGGAAGAATACATCTCACGGAAGGATAAGGGTATCCAGCTCCGGCCTGAGAGAGTTTGCCGACGAGGTTCTCAGGTCAAAGCTGAGGCTGTACGGCATAACGCTTCACCCGTCCGGCCGGAAGGATGACGCGGAGATGAGCATAGTGCTTTCCGAAGAGGATGTAACCCCCGAGACAAAGAAGAACGTGGAGAAGAACTTTCCTGCTGTCCTTAAGCCGATGGGCATAAAAGCATCCGTTGTGTGGGCGGCACCCGAGCGCAGCATTGCCGTCATAGCGCGGAATCCTTACGTGTGGGCTGGTGCTGCTGTGTGCACGGCTGTGCTGGTTACGGCGGGAACGGCGGGGTTCTTCTGGGCGGCATTCTGGGGAGCTGCGGCGTGGTTCGGCGTTTACGGTTTGGGGTTGCTGTTCAGGAGGGCGCGTAATGGCTAGAAAGTACATAGGCAGGAAGTTCGGGGCACTGCACAGGTCGAGGGAGCTGGCGGTTCAGTTCCTGTACTCGCTGGATGTTTACCCGGAGCAGGATTTTGCTGAAGCTCTGGAACGTTTCTTGAGCCTCGAGGATGTTGCGCAGGACGACAAGCCGGAGGTCAAGGCGCGATGCCGTGAGCTTGCCGCGAAAGTCCGTGAGAAGCAGGACGAGATTGACGGGGTGCTTGTGCGTGTAGTTACCGGCTGGCGGCCCGAAAGAATGATGAGCGTTGACAGGACGATACTGCGGCTCATGGTGCTTGAAGGGTTCATGCTGAAGAGCCTTCCCGTGAGGTCGGCGATAAGCGAGGCTGTGAACTTGGCGGGGGATTTCGGGAGCAAGGACTCGCCGCGCTTCGTGAATGGTGTTATGCACAAGGCAGCAAAATACTTCGGTGAAGAAGGAGAGAGCACGGATGCCGGAGATTGACGTACTGCTTGCGTCGTACAACGGCGAGAAATATATCGCTGAGCAGATAGACTCGATACTCAACCAGACGTTTCAGGACTTCAGGCTGCTTATCCGTGATGACGGGTCGACTGACAGCACACCTGCAATCATCGAGGAGTACGCTCGGAAGTATCCGGGCAAGATCGAGGTAGTTCATGACAACAAAGGCGGCGGGAACTTCTGCCGTAACTTCTTCGCGCTGCTGGAACACGCACGGGCAGATTATGTGATGTTCTGTGATCAGGATGATGTGTGGCTGCCGCGAAAGCTGGAGATTATGCTGGAGAGCATGAAGCAGACAGAGCATGAGAACCCGGACAAAGCCGTGCTGGTCTTCTGCGGAAAAGACATCGTTGACGAGAACCTGCAGAGCATTGACGGCCTCAGCGGCATCAACATACAGAGCGAGCGTTACAGCCTTAGGCAGCTCCTCATTGTCAACTGTATAAGCGGGTGCACTGAGATGCTCAACGGTGAGCTGTGCAGAAAACTCGGCGGGTACAGCGAAGCGATAGACTTCCATGACTGGTGGGTAGGTTTGTGTGCCGCATCCGTCGGAGTGATACGCCAAGTGCCTGAGGCTCTCGTCAAGTACCGCCAGCACAGCAATAACGTTGTCGGCACTGGGCAAGAAATACGTTTCAGGAAACTCAAAGTTGTGTGGAGCATAATCGGCCATCCGTTCAAGAAGTGGCAGCACTCAAGCCGCAAGTTCCGTCTGCAGGGCGAAAAGTATGTTCTTCTCCGTGAGAGGCTGCTTAATGACATACCGCCGGACAGGCTGAAGGTTATCGATAACTGGATTGCGATGTTCGGATCGCGCAGGCTCGCAAGGATACCAGCTTTTTTCAGGAGCGGCTATTCTGACGTGTACATGGGGTTCGAGAAGTTCATGTTTCTGCTCAAGATTTTATTTCTCTGAGGAATAACTCCCCCCGCCGTCATCACAGCAGGGGGATAACGCTTCTTACTTCACAGCTTCCGCAACAGCTTCCGCAACTTCCTGAGGCTTGGCCTGTCCCTTAGTCTCCTTCATCACGAGACCCTGCAGGAACTTCAGCTTCTTACCCTTCTTGTCGCGTCCTGAACGAATCTCCTCCAGAACGTCGGGGTTCTCCGCAATAACTTTCGCGATTATCTCTGCGAGCGCACTCCCGGCGACTCCGCCTTCAGTGATTCCCAGAGCCTTTATCGCGTCGTCAAGGCTTGAACCGTCCGCGCACATGCGGTCGAAAACTTCCTTGCCCTGAGTCGTAGAGAGCTTCCCGTCATCAACGCGTTTCACTACCTCCGCGAGAACTTCCGGCCTCACCGTGAAATCCGCTATCTTGCCGCCGCGTTCGTTCAGCACACGCAGAACTTCTGTCCTCACCCAGTGCGCAGCCCTCACAGGATTTGCACTGGCATTAACGCAGGCTTCAAAGTAGTCGGCTAAGTTCTTGTCGTCGGTGAGGACATCCGCAACTTCCTGCGGCACTCCCCATTCAGCAACGTACCTGCGGGCGCGGACATCCGGCATCTCCGGCATTCTTGCGGCCACACGGTCAATCCATTCTTGGTCGATGAACAGAGGAGGAAGATCCGGCTCAACGATGAACTTCCTGTAGAACTCCTTGACGCGCGAGGCTGTCGTGATTCCCTTCGCGTCGTTCCAGTGGCGGGTCTCCTGCTTAACCTCTCCGCCCTGAAGCATTATCTTCTTCTGACGCTTAATCTCGTACTCTATCGCGCGCTCGAGAGCCTTAAAGGAGTTCATGTTCTTCACTTCTACTTTGTGCCCCCAGCGTCCGTCAGAACACTTCATCGAGACGTTAGCATCAAAGCGCATCATTCCTTTTTCGAGCTCAACGTCAGACGCTCCCGAGTAGATTACCCTTCTTCTCAACGTCATCACGTACTCCACAGCCTCAGCCGCAGAAGCCACGTCGGGCTCAGAGACTATTTCCGCAAGAGGAGTACCAGAACGGTTGTAGTCCACGTACGATGTCGATGCTCCCTCAAGCCGTCCGTCTGACGCGCTGTGGTGAAGGCTTCCTACGTCCTCTTCAAGGTGAAGGTGGTGAACGCGGATCTTCTTCAGGTTTCCGTCGGCATCGTGAACCTCAATGTACCCTGATGTTGTTATGGGAAGGTCGCACTGGCTTATCTGATGGCCTTTCGGCAGGTCAGGGTAGAAGTACGACTTCCTGAAGAATAATGACTTAGGGCGTATCCCGCAGTTCAGAGCGAAACCGGCGAGCATTCCCTGTTCTACAACTCTGTGGTTAAGGTGCGGCAGAGTTCCGGGCAGTCCCATGCACACAGGGCAGATGTTCGTGTTGGGTGCTGCGTCAGTGTCCGTCGAGCATGAGCAGAAAAGTTTTGAGTCGCTCTTAAGCCTTATGTGTATCTCAATCCCTATTACGGGCGTAAATGTCAGTTCGGGCATGTCTACTTTCCTCCGTTCGCAATCTTCGGCGAGCCTAAATGCCGTTCAAGAATTATCCCTGCGTCGAGAAGTGCGGGGTCGCTCCATCTCGGGCCTATGAGCTGGAGGCCTACGGGAAGTTTGTCCGCGTAACCCGTGAAGAATGACAGTCCGGGAAGTCCGGCCAAGTTCACGGGCAGGGTGTACAGGTCAGCCTCGTAACCCTTCATCTCGTCGTCGTCCGTCTCGCCAATCTTCCACGCCATGTTGGGGCTTGCAGGCTGAAGGATGAAGTCGCACTCTCCGAACGCGCGCGCGAACTCCTGAGCAATCAGAGTACGTACCTTTGTCGCCGCAACGTAGTATTCTTCACAGCGTGTAGGCTCAGTGAGGCACGTACCAGCTATGATTCTCGACTTCACTTCCGCACCGAAACCCTCAGACCTCACGCGCTCGAACATCTCTTTGATGCCCGCCGCGTCCTTCACCGTGTAGCCCAGCCTCACCCCGTCGTAACGTTCAAGGTTCGTGTGTGCCTCGCTCATCGCAAGAGCGTAGTAGCACCCGACCGCGTACTTCGAGACCACAGGCAGTGAGACTTCAACGATTTCTGCTCCCTGTTCCTCGAGAACCTTCCTCGTTTTCGTGAGTGCGTCGGCTATCGGGGCATCAAGCGTGAAGCTCTGGAACTCCTTGACCAGTGCAACACGTTTACCCTTGATGCTGACATCCTCGCGGTACGTGAAATCATGATCCTTGTCGCGGAAACTGCTGGAGTCCATCGGGTCATGGCCGGAAATAACCGACATAACTATCTGCAGGTCTCTCACCGTGCGCGCGAAAGGCCCTATCTGGTCGAGCGACGAGCCGTAGGAGATTAGCCCGTACCTGCTCACCATTCCGTAAGTGGGCTTGAGGCCGTAAACTCCGCAGAAAGACGCAGGCTGACGAATTGAACCCCCCGTGTCGCTCCCGAGCGAGAACGGAACGTAGCCCGCACTCACTGCCGCTGCACTTCCGCCACTTGAGCCGCCGGGAACGCGCGAAATGTCGTTAGGGTTGTGCGTCGGGCCGAAGGCGGAATTTCCGCACGTGTTGCCCATCGCGAACTCGTCCATGTTCGCCTTGCCCATAAGGACAGCTCCTGCCTCATGAAGATTCTTCCATGCAGTTGCGTCGTACGGAGGCCGCCAGTCCCCGAGAATCTTGCTCGCGGCTGTCGTGCGGATACCCTTAGTGCAGAGGTTGTCCTTCAGGATTGTGGGGATTCCGGCGAGGAGTCCGGCACTCTCTGCGGGAGGGTTGCTGTCGGTGCGGGTGATTAGGGCGTGAATCTCCGGCTCTAACGTGTCAATTCTTGCCTTGCAGGATGCCCATAACTCTGCGGCAGAAAATTTCCTGTCCTTCAAGCCCTGTATTGCGTCATGTAAATTCAGTTCGTACAGTTCCATGCTATTCGCCCTCCATTATTCTGGGAACTTTGAAGTATGAGCCGTCTACATGCGCGCTCTCGTGGAGGATTGCTTCTGTGTCCGCAAACGGTATCACCTTGTCGTCGCGTAACGGGCACTCGATGGCTTCGGCAAAACTGAAAGGCTCTACGTCCTTGAGGTCGAGCTCCCTGAAGCTGTCCAGCACCTTAAGGAAGTTGTTGATGTAACGGGTTGCGCCTGCGAGTTCCTGTTCCGTGAGAAGGAGGCGGGACTCTAGGGCAATCTCGTTTACCTGTTCGCTGGTAAGTATCACGAAATTAACTCTCCTTTGTCGTAATGGGATAAATTCGGTGTGTATTATATCAGTGTGAGTGTGAGGAGAACTTGTGCTTTGCTGAGGCGGTAAAATTATCGGGACAAAGCATTATTCAGGAGGTAAACAAATGGCTTACACGATAAAGGAGATGTCCGAACTTACCGGCCTTCCTGCCTCAACGCTGAGATATTACGACAAGCAGGGGCTTTTGCCTAACCTCAGGCGCGACCAGAACAATATACGCATCTTCAGCGAGGAAGATTACCGTATGCTCAGGCTCATCGACTGCCTCAAACGCTCGGGACTGTCCATCAAGGACATCAAGCACTTCATTGACCTGTCAGGGCAGGGAGAAACCGCCCTCACCGAAAGGCTGGAGATATTCCGCCGAAGAAGGGAGCTCCTACAGCAGGAGATGGCAGAGCTTCAGGAAGTCTTGGGCATAATAGAATACAAGTGCTGGTACTACGAACAGGCCTGCGAGGCCGGCAATGAATCAGCAGTCAAAGACTCTGACGTTCCCGAAAAGTTCAGGAAGGCACGCGCTCAGCTTCAGGGGCACATTGATTAACCCGCCCTTCAACCCGCTATAATGGCCGGAAAATTTCCGTGAGGGGGAATAACTATGATTTACCGCGACTTGGGAGCAACAGGCCTGAAGGTCAGCGAGATAGCTTTAGGCTGCGAGGGCATGAACGAAGACAACTGCACGATGTGCGCACGTTTGTTTGACGTTGCAGAGGCAAAGGGCATCAACTATTTCGACCTGTACTCGCCGAAGCCGGAATTGCGTTCAGCCATTGGACGTGCACTCAAGGGACGAAGGGAGAAGTTCATCATACAGTCTCACTTGTGCTCAGTGTGGCAGGACGGGCAGTACAAACGCTCGCGCAACCTTCCAGAGGTCAAGGCAGCTTTTGAGGACTCGCTTCGTCTTCTCGGTGTTGAGTGCATTGACGTGGGAATGATTCACTACTGCGACGCTCTCGATGACTGGGAGACCATCATCAGCAACGGCATTCTTGATTACGCGCGCGAACTCAAAACCGCCGGAAAGATAAAGCACATCGGCCTGAGCAGCCACAATCCGCAGGTAGCATTGAAGGCTGTTGAGAGCAGGAGCATCGAGGTTCTGATGTTCAGCGTGAATCCGTGCTACGACCTTCAGCCAGCAAGCGAGGACGTTGAAGACCTCTGGGCTGACGAGAAATACGCAGAGCACCTCACGAACATGAACCCTGAACGCCAGAAGCTCTACGAGACCTGCGCTTCTCTGGGCGTGGGAATAACCGTCATGAAGTGTTTCGGCGGCGGAGACCTCCTCAACGCTGAACTGTCCCCCGCAGGCGCGGCACTCACCGTCAACCAGTGCATAGCTTACGCGCTCTCGCGTCCGGCGGTTGCGTGTGTCTTGGCCGGAGCTCACAGCGTCGAACAGCTCGAGGAGTCTGCGGCCTACGAGGAAGCACCGGCAAGTGAGAGGGATTACGCACTTGCGCTGGCTTCATTCCCGAAAATCAGCTGGGAAGGTCATTGCATGTACTGTTCACACTGCGCACCGTGCCCGAAGAAGATAGACATTGCCGCCGTAACGAAATTCCTGAACCTCGCAGAAGCAGGACAGTCTGTGCCCGAGACAGTCAGGGAACATTACGCAGTCCTTGAGCACCACGCCGGAGAGTGCGTAGGGTGCGGATTGTGCGAGAGGCGATGCCCGTTCAAGGTGAAAGTCCGCGCGAACATGAGCCGGGCACAAAAAGTCTTCGGGCTGTAAAACGTAACGTAAAAATATTGCCGTTATCCGCCGAAACTGTGATTAAGGATTCCATTTCGTTAATGCAGGAGGCGGATTTTTCTATCATGATGATAGATACCAGACACACAATCACTATGGCATACAACGCCCTGACCTCCACAAACCAAGCCCTTGAGAGGACAGCACGGGCACTCTCTACGGGGCTGAAAGCGGCTGTGTCAGCTGATGATGCTTCTGGTGTTGCGATAGGCACGAGCAAGTCAGCGCAGGCGGCGGGCGTGGACAGGGCGATACGCAATTCACAGGACGGGATTTCTCTTCTCCAGACGGCAGAAGGCGGCCTCAATCAGATCAACTCAATGCTTCAGAGAATGCGTGAACTCTCAATGCAGGCAGCCAACGATACCCTTACCACACAGGACAGAAGCTATCTTCAGCTCGAGATCGCGGAACTGCGCAAGAACATCGACAACGTAGCGAGCAACACGACATTCAACAGCAAGAGACTTCTTGACGGGAGTTCGTCGGCTATCTGGTCATCGAACGACGCGACAACTAAGCTGAAGGTTACGGGCGCGCTCACGGAGATAGACCCGTTCGGCCAGAGGAAGCCGATTGAGGGCAACTTCAGGATAGAGGTCAAAGCCAAAGCCGGACAGGCAGAAGTCCAGAAGACGAACATCTTCAGCCTGACAGTTGCGGAAGAGTACATGGAGACCGAGACAGTGCGTGTCCCTCTGACACCTTCAACTTCTCCAACTCCTGAAGTCAAGCCGAAAGTTCCAGCCAAACCTAATGAAGAGATAAACATAGAGACCGGCGTAAGCTCGTCCGGCGCAACTTCAGGGGACGGCTGGAGTTTCAGCGGCGGAGTCTTGAGCATAACGGGCGACGGGAAATATAGCATTGTAGGCACAAATTCCGTTACCACAAACAGGGTTGAAGTCAAAGAGGGCGTGAAAGCTACTGTGTTCCTTAATGATGTCAATATCGATGTCAGTGCGACAAGCTACACATCAGCTTTCGACATACGCGGAGCTTCGGTTGATATGTACCTTTCGGGAACGAACACCCTCAAGAGCGGTTACGATGCTTCAGGCCTGCAGGTTCAGGATGTGCTTTCGACAGGCAGCAAGGGCTCGCTGACAATAAACAGTGCTTCGGGGTACGGCTCTGAAGAAGGAACGCTGAATGCATCATGCGAGAGCGGATGTGCGGCCGGCATAGGAGGAGCGTGCTACACCTCAAGAGATATGTCTCCTTCGGGATGGTGCGGTTCTGTCGGCGGGATAACGATAACCGGCGGAACAATCAACGCTACAGCCAAAGGTCCGGGCGCAGGTATAGGAGGAGGCGGATACTCCAGCAGCTACCTCAACAGGCCCGGCTCACACGTCAATGTAACCATCAACGGCGGAGACGTTACGGCCAAGAGCAACGGAAGCGGTGCGGGCATCGGGAGCGGAGCAGGTTCACGCACGACCGAATACAGCAATGTTGACCAGATAGTAATCTCCGGCGGAACGGTGAACGCGCAGGGTACAGGCGGAGGCGCGGCAATCGGAGGAGGAACGGGAAGCAACAGCGGAAAGATTCTCATCACCGACAAAGCCAAAGCGAACTTGACCGTTGACGGCTGGATTGACACGGAGAACGGAAACACTGAACCTATAGGACGCGGGCTCAACGGCCTCTTTGACGACAACGACACAGAAGCATTAATCAAGAAGGTACGTATCCGCGAGACGACACTTGCCGAGATTTCGCAGTTCTACGACGCTTCATCACGCTTCATGCTCACCGAACCTCAGACCATCACGATAACTCAGGGCAACAGCAGGACGACATCCTTCACGCTGTACAGCTCTGACACAATCAGCGAGGCGGCCAAGAAGATTAATGACGCGATTGCTGACGGTCTCGGACAGGCGCAGTACACAGACAGCAGGGAGCACTTCTGCACAGTTGCCGACGGCACAAAGAACACCTCAGAGTCAGTGAGGAGCGAAGCTGATGCAGTCTACCAGCCCAAGTACCAGAGGAACGCTGACGGCAAACTCGAGCTCGACAAGTTCGGCAAACCGATAGAGCTTGACGGAGAAGGCGATCTTGTGGGCTACACGGAGAGAGGTACTCTGCTGATCCGTTCTGCTGTCGCCGGAGAAGCGGGAAGGCTGAAGTTCTCTGCCGAGAGCAACGACCTCATCAACGCGCTCGGGCTCAACACGATTCAGGAAGCCGCAGAGAACGTGTTTACGGCCTCAGTGTTCAACGCGCACACCGGCAGTGTTATAGCCAGCAACATGGAATGTGAAGGCAACGTCCTAGTCGGCGCGCTCGGTTCTAATGCAAGCATAGAGTTTGACCCGATGGCCAACGTCAGCGCATCGTGGAACGAGAAGACCAAGAGTTACGTCCTAAGCAGCGAGAAAAGTGCTTACGTTACGACCATACATGTTTCTGACAGGAGCACGTCATTCCAGATAGGGCAGGGAGAAGGCGAGGACATCTATATCAGCATAGGAGACATGAGGTCAGCTTCACTCGGGCTTGACAGGGTTGACGTTCTGACCCGCGAAAGTGCTGCAAGCTCCCTGACTCTTCTTGATGCCGCAATCCACAAGGTAGGCATACAGCGTTCACGCGTCGGCTCGTACCAGAACGAGCTCGAGTACAACGCCAACAGCCTCCAGCAGACGGGGCTTCACCTTCAGGAATCAGAGAGCCGTATAACTGATGCTGACATGGCGACGGAATACATGGAGTTCGTAAAGTTCCAGATACTGAACCAGACGGGCAGCTCAATGCTTGCACAGGCGAGCCAGAACGCGCAGTCAATAATGAACGTCCTAGCACAGTAAAAACAACGCAAGGGGTTAGGGGGTGAAGCTGCTCCCTAATCCCTGTCCTTCAGCCACGCAGCAATTTCGGGCGCATGGTACGTGATGATGATGTCCGCTCCCGCCCGCGCAATGCACGTTACGGCTTCAAGCACGGCCCTTCTCTCGTCAAGCCATCCCTGAGCTGCCGCCGCCTTAATCATCGAGTATTCCCCGCTCACGCAGTAACTCCCGACGGGAACATTCACCGCCGCCTTTACGGTCTTGAGAACGTCGAGGTACGGCAGGCCGGGCTTCACCATGACCATATCCGCCCCCTCCTCAACGTCAAGCTGTGCTTCTTTGACGGCTTCCCTTACGTTGCGCGAGTCCATCTGGTAGGTCTTTCTGTCCCCGAAAGCCGGAGCAGAACCCGCCGCTTCACGGAACGGCCCGTAGAACGCAGAGGCATACTTCACCGCGTAAGAGAAGATGATTGTGTTGTGGAGACTGTTTGCGTCGAGGGCTTCACGGATTGCGCGGGTGTGTCCGTCCATCATGTCGGAAGGAGCTACGATGTCCGCACCTGCCGCCGCCTGCGAGACTGCGACGCGCGATAACAGCTTCAGCGTCTCGTCGTTGTCCACGTAACCGTCCCGGATTACCCCGCAGTGTCCGTGCGAGGTGTATTCGCACATGCAGACATCGCCGATTACCGTAAGCTCAGGAAATTCGCGCTTGGCCGTGCGTATCGCCTGCTGGATCACTCCGTTCTCGTCCCACGCGGAACTTCCGCACTCGTCCTTGTGCTCGGGTATCCCGAACATCAGAACGCCGCCGATGCGTGAACTCGCCGCACGTTCGAGCACTCGCGGCAGGGTGTCGGGGCTGTAACGTTTCTGGCCGGGCATCGCGGGAATGTCCTCGATGATGTTGTGTCCCTCGCGCACAAAGACAGGGTACACGAACATTGACGCGGCTAACCGTGTCTCACTCACCATGTCGCGGATTGACTGTGTTAAGCGCAGCCTTCTAGGCCGTATAATCATGAATAATCCTCAGTCCTTCCTCAAGATATACTGACGGCGTGAACTTCAGGATTCTTTCAGCGAGGTCTATTGACGCGGAAGAATGAAGTATGTCTCCGTCCCTTGCCGGTTCATGCGAGCACTTGGCCGGTGTTCCGGGCGCAAATACAGCGTAGATTTTCCCTAACAGCTCGTTGAGGCTCGTACGTACTCCGCAGCCCACGTTGAAGACTTGTCCCGACACACCAGAACTCAGTGCCGCAAGGATGTTCGCTTTCACGACGTTCTGAACCGCGCAGAAGTCCCGTGTCTGTTCGCCAGTGCCGTAGATCACCGGGACATTGCCCGCCTTCACAGCGTCAATCCATCTCGGGATAACCGCCGCGTATGCACCGTTAGGGTCTTGTCTCGGGCCGAAAACGTTGAAGTACCGCAAGCCAACGCACTCAAGGCCGTACACCCGCGCGAAGAACTCCGCGTAAATCTCGTTGATGTATTTCGTCATCGCGTAGGGTGAGAGTGATTTTCCCGTTACTGCTTCGACTTTCGGCATGGTCTCATCATCACCGTAGACCGCGCTTGATGATGCATAAACCACGCGCTTGACGTTCGCTTCACGGGAGGCCTGAAGGATGTTCGCGAAGCCGGACACGTTGACTTCGTGGTAATGCAGGGGCTCAGCCAGAGACTCGGGGACTGACGCAAGAGCAGCATGATGCAGGACGTAATCACACCCGCTCACAGCTTCACGGCACGTGTCGATGTCCGTTATGCTCCCGTCGAGGAACATGAACGTACCTTCCCCGCCCGAAGCCTTCAAGGCGGCGTTGATGTTGGCGATGTTGCCCCTGCTGAAGTCATCGAGACCGGCAACCTCCTGGCCAAGAGACAGCAGAGCTTCCGTCAGGTGCGAGCCGATGAACCCTGCCGCGCCGGTAACTAGCCAGCGGTGAGGAGCATCAATGAGGCCTGAGAGAATTTCCGGGTAACGTGTCATTTCTTGATGGCGAGTATGCGGAGCTTCCTCGTGCCTCTGGGAGTCTTCACCAGAACTTCATCCCCCATTGAGTGTCCAGAGATTGCCTGCCCCACAGGACTCCTCTGCGAGATTCGCTGAATGCCGTCAGAGGACATTGCTGCTCCCGACAATTCCTCCGAGCCCACAAGGTCATACGTGTACTGCTTGCCCGCCGCGTCGAGATCCTCAAGAGTGATTCGCAGCCCCACGCCTGCGCGGGTTGTGTCGAGCTTGTCGTCGTCTATTACCGTTACGTTCCCCAGAATCTTCTCGAGGTCAGCTATCCTGTTCTCGAGCTTGCTCTGTTCGTCTTTGGCGGCGGCGTATTCCGCGTTCTCGCTGAGGTCTCCGAATGCGCGTGCCTCTTCAAGCTGGCGCGCAATTTCCTGACGCTTCACTGTGCGGAGGTTAGTGAGCTCTTCGCTTAGACGCTCGTAACCGCTGCGGGTCATCTCTGTTTTCTTTGCTGGCAAAATACTTCACCTTCATCATAAAATTTTTGCGTGGATATTATAGAATATAGTTTACCCTAACATGAAAGGACGTAATGTTTTATGGCACAGTTCGAGAATTATGCTCCGTATTCCGCAGGGCTGGACTCCGTTGATGCAGTCAATGCCCTCTTCAGGAAAGTCTATCAGTACATGGCGGCCGGCCTCATCCTTACTGCTCTTGCCGCCTACCTCACAGCCTCAAGCCAGTTCATGATTCGCCTGCTGTTCTCGTCGAGAGCACCGATGCTGATACTTGTTTTCGTGGAGCTGGCATTGGTTTTCGGTATCAGCGCGGGCATCAACAAACTTTCGGCGGAAAGCGCACGTACCCTCTTCTTCATCTACAGCATCATCAACGGCCTCATGATCTCGGCGGTGCTTCTGGTCTACACTCAGGAGTCAGTCGCCAAAGCCTTCTTCTCCGCCGCCGGAATGTTCGGTGCAATGAGCATCTACGGAATCTACACGAAAAGAGACCTCTCAGTTTTCGGGAGCTTCCTCACAATGGGACTGTTCGGGCTGATTACCGCGCTAATGATTAATATGTTCTTTGGGTCATCAATAGCGGATATGTACATCAGCGTCTTCGGGATAATTATCTTCTTGGGACTGACAGCGTATGACACGTCCAAGATTAAGGCTCTCGCAGCATCATACGAGGGACGGGACGAAGCAATGAGCGGGAAGATTGCTGTTCTCGGTGCGCTGAACCTGTACCTTGACTTCATCAACCTCTTCCTGTACCTGGTGAAACTTTTCGGGAAACACAGAGACTAACAGCTAACAATTACCCCCTGCGTTGAGTGCGGGGGGTATTTTTTTCGCTCACTTCTTGCCGGGAACCCACTGCAAGCCCCAGCTGTATGCCTCGTCCATCTGCTCATGGCCGCTGAAGAACCGCACCAGCTTCTCCACGCTGAAGGCCGAGTCGTTGACGTTCTCCAGCATCGCGATCGCGCACATCCTCCCCTTCGCGCCGTATTCGTCCATCCTCACGATGATGTCCCTGTTGCCCGGACACTTCACCGTAACCACGCCGTCAGCTTCCTGCCAGTTCGCAACTCCCTCGTAGATGAACGTGTACACGAGAATCCTGCGTATCATGCGAATCTTCCTGCCATTGACGCGCAAGTTCTCTCCGCCCGCAACATCGCCCGTCCTGTCGTCGCCGTCAAGTGCCGCAAAAGGAGGGTACTCCAGACTACCGAAGCTGTTGCCCAGTGCCTGAACTGCTCCTTTAGTGCCGTCCTTGAGCTCGAACAGGCAGCCGAGATCGAGGTCTATCGCGCCGCCTTTTCCCCCGCCGAACAGCGAGGACAAAAGCCCCTTGCTGGCCGTGCCTTTGTGCCAGTTGAGGTTGATGATGATTTCGCCGGAGGGCTTCTCGAGGTTCACCTTCTGACCCTTGCGGAGTTCGACGGGCTTTGTTGACGGAGGAGGGGAAGCAGGAGAAGGCATCGATACGCCGTATTCCTTCATGAGGTCGCTCATTCCGCCGTTGAAGCCGGAAGCTGTCGCGGCAAAACGCCATTCCCCGCCCTTCTGGTAGAGCTCTGCGGCAACAACTGCGCGTTCATCGTGAAAATCCGCCCCCGTGAGCTGCAGCGTCAGGGCGTTGCTCACCGAGAGGTTCAGCGACGAGACATCACGCATTGTCCCGGAGGAGAGTACGTTCACGGTGAAGAGCACGTGAGACACTGCGGGAGGAATATCCGTGAGCCTGAACGTCATGCCGTGTTCTTCAGCCTTCCCGGAATCGCTGATGAACCAGCACTTGCACTCGTATTTTCCCGACCCGGAAACGGACATCTTCACGTCCACTGGCTGCCCGGCATCAAGAAAACTGCTCAGCTTTGTGCGGAATCCCTTCTCCGCCTGCATCACACGTTCACTCCGAAGTTCAGGCACAGCGCGCGAAGTCCGCCCTTGAAGCCCGAGCCGATCGCGTTGAACTTCCACTCGCCTGCGTGGCGGTAAAGTTCTCCGACAACTATAGCTGTCTCAACAGAGAAATCTTCTCCCAAGTCGTAGCGTATGAGCTCCTCGCCGCTTGCCTCATCGACTATGCGTATGTAGGCGTTGGCGACCTGCCCGAAATTCTGCTTGCGGTCGTCAGCGTCATAGATCGTTACGGTGAACGCTACCTTGTCCACGCTCGGAGGAAGTTTCTTCAGGTCAACGCGTATAACTTCGTCGTCGCCGTCCCCTGCGCCAGTGAGGTTGTCGCCGGTGTGCTCTACTGCTCCTGATGAGTGCTTGAGGTTGTGGTAGAAGATGAAGTCCGCATCACTGGAGACTTTGCCGTTCGGGCCGAGAAGGAAGGCTGATGCATCGAGGTCGAAGTCAAACCCTCCGTCGTACTTCTTTACGTCCCAGCCGAGACCGACGAGAATCTTCGCGAGACTGGCATTACCCTTAGTGAGGTCGGTTTTCTGTCCCTTGACGAGATTGATAGGCATGAATAATCCTCCCTGAATGCTAAAATTTTCACCAATTATAGCAAGAGAGGTGGATGTTCAGTGAGAAGGATTATCGCGGTTATGCTGCTGCTGGCTGCTTCGTCTGCGTACGGAGGGAGCTGGGACATCGTCATTGCCGGAGGAGGAACAGGAGGGACTGCCGCCGCGATTCAGGCTTCGCGAATGGGAGCACGGGTGCTCGTCGTCGAGAGAACCACGATGCTCGGAGGACAGGCTACAGCCGCAGGAGTCTCAACGATGGATGACCTAAGCGGGCAGATGAGCGGCCTCTACCGCGAGCTTATGGAGAGAGCAGAAGAATATTATTCAGCGCGCGGAAAGAGTATGCGGACGTGTTACTGGTACGCGGAGAACAAAGCCTTTGAGCCCCACGTCGGACGAATGATTCTCGCGGAGATGGCCAAGAGTGCGGACATCCTCTACCGTTCGGAGGTTGTAGCGGTAAGCCCTGACGCAGTAACCATTCTCACACCAGACGGCACAATCACGGCGGGGTATAAGGTACTCATTGACGCAACGGAGTACGGTGATGTTATCCCTCTGGCGGGAGCAGCGTACCGTGCGGGCAACAGCTCAACGCCGGACATCAACCCCCGCGCAATGATTCAGGACATCACGTGGACGGCGATAATGAGGAAGTACCCCGACGGAGTTCCTTTGCACCTTCGGCCAAGTTCCCCGCTTCCGGGCTGGGAGCAGGCACGCAAGAACTACACCGAGTACGTCGCCGAGAGCGGAGACACCTTCAGGGGCACGTACCCCGTTGAACAGCCCGTAGACTTCGCGACGCACAACGCCTATCGCGGACTGCCGGACTCCTCCAACGACGGAAACTTCTCTTCAGAGACGGGACGCTGGGACTTGTGCACCAAAACCAGCGTGAACTGGGGCAACGATTACCCGGGACAATATATGTGGGGAGACAAGTACGGCCTTCCTGTCAGCTACCTAGAGAGCAGAGACCTCCGCGCAAAAGTCGAACGCGACGCACTCATCAAGACCCTGCACTTCGTCTGGTACGTACAGAATGAGCTTCATGAATCGTGGTCAGTCGACGCGGACGAGTACAACGAGCTTCCCGAAGCCGCGAAGAATCTTCCGCCCGAGTGGCAGGAGATTGCCCGGCACATGCCGCCGATACCTTACGTGAGAGAGAGCCGCCGAATCATCGGCAAGCGCACAATAACTTCCGCTGAACTCTACCGCAACTCCTTGAGCTACCAGCGCGGAAACAAGGGCAACAATTTTTCCAACGCAATAGCCGTCGGAAGGTACACGCTGGATTTGCATCACTCGTTCTCTGATGAAGATATGGACATGGGGGAGCGCGAGGAGCACATGATTTCGCGCACGCCTGTCGGGAATTTTCAGGTGCCGCTGGACGTGCTGATACCCGCTAGCGTTGACGGCTTCTTGGCCGCCGAGAAGAACATCTCCGTCTCACGCCTTGCCGCCGGAGCATTGAGGTTACAGCCCATAACGATGATGACGGGGCAGGCCGCCGGTGTCTTGGCCGCACTCTCGGTGAAGGAAGGGTTACAGCCCCGCGACGTGAAAGCACTTCACGTTCAGAGGGTATTGCTTGATGCTGGGGTACCGATTTCGCTGGCGAGGTACTATGATGTTCCGAGAGGGCACAGGCATTACGGCGCAGTTCAGCTGTCGGACGTGTACGGACTGCTTGAGCCGGTGAGCTACCCGAACGGCGGACGCAGGGGAGTATTCGGCGTTGATGAAGTGATTTCGCCGGAGGACATCACGAGGCTTCAGGCCAAGACCAGCGCGGTTTTGCGGGCGGACATGACCAGAGGCGAAGCACTCGAGGCTGTGATTGCGGCTATGCAGTGATGTATTTGACGTTCCGGCCGAGTGATTTGATGTGCATCTTCATGAACGCCGGAATCTCCTTCCCTCCGTGCCTCACCGTAACTAACGACTTCTTCACGTTCACGCTCTCGATGCCGAAACGTTCCCCGAAGTTCCGTACAGCTATCAGCCCGATAAGGTAACTCACGTCCTGCGGCAGAGGCCCGAACCTGTCGCGTATCTCGCTCACCATCGCTTCGAGCTCGTCCGGCCCGACGGTGTTAAGCATCCTCCTATACATTGTGATTCTCACGTCGTCCTGCGGAATGTAGTGCTCAGGGATAAACCCGCTCCCTCTGTCCGACGTAACCTCGATGAGTTTCCGGCTCTGCACTCCGCGAAGTTTGTTGAGCTCCTGCTCAAGCATTCGGTAGAACAGGCTGAAGTTCCCGTGAGCATTGCCGTGCTGCTTTGTGCCTCCTGCCTCTCCGCCTCCCCTGATGTCGAGGTCTCTGCGCGCAATCTCGTAGCCGCTCCCGAGCTCGGTCATTGTAGCGATTGCCTCGATGCGGTCGAACGTGTCCTGATTCAGGGCTTCCTTGTCGGGGTAGAAGAAGTACGCAAACGCCTTCTCGCCGCGCCGTCCTACTCTGCCCCTCAGCTGGTACATCTGCGCCAAGCCCAGCTCCTCCGAGTTGTCGATAATGATTGTGTTCGCGCGTCCGACATCAAGCCCGCTCTCAATTATCGTCGTCGCAAGGAGAATGTCCGTCTTGCCAGCGTAGAACGCCAGCATTGCCGCTTCAAGCTCCTTCTCCGGCATCTGACCGTGAGCCTTGCTGATGTTCGCCTCCGGGAAAAACGCACGAAGCATCTTCTCGTATTCCGGCATACGTGAAATCTTGTTGCTCAGGAAGTACACCTGACCTCCCCTGTTGAGCTCGTAGGTTATCGCCCGGCGAATCGTGCCGGGACTGAACGCGCCTGTGTAGGTTGTTACCGGCAGCCTGTCTTCAGGAGGTGTCGACAGAACAGAGATGCTACGCAGGCCGCGAAGGGACATCGCTAACGTTCGCGGTATGGGTGTTGCCGACAAGCTCAGGATGTCAACGCCGCTGTACGTGCGCTTCAGGCTCTCCTTGTGCATCACGCCGAAACGGTGTTCTTCATCAATTATCAGCAGGCCAAGATTCTTGAAGGCTGCTCCCTTCTGCAAGAGCTTGTGCGTACCGATGAGAATGTCTGTCCTGCCTTCCGCTGTGTCAGCAATCGTTTTCTTGGTCTCTTTCGCATTGATGAAGCGAGAGAGCAACCCCACTTTTATCGGGAAACCCGCGAGCCGTGAAGTGAACGTGCTGTAGTGCTGCTGGGCAAGTATCGTCGTCGGAACGAGCACGCACACCTGAAAGCCTGACGTTACAGCACGGAAAGCAGCCCTCATAGCTACTTCCGTCTTGCCGAAACCAACATCACCGACAAGCAGCCTGTCCATCGGGAATTTGCCCGACATGTCGGACATTATCTCGTCAATCGCCTTGAGCTGGTCAGCCGTCTCGTTGAACGGAAACGCCTTCACGAAGTCAGCATACATCTCGCCGTTCGGGGCAAAAGGTTCACGGCGTGCAAGCTCCCTCTTCGCGTAAATCTCCATCAGAACGCGGGCTTCTTCCTGCGCGCGCTCCTGAGTTTTCTGCGCGTTCCTGCGCCATGCCTTGCCCCGCAGTGTGTCGAGCTTCACGGCCTCGCTCTCGTGTTCGTTGAGGGCAGTTACCTTGTCAGACTGCAGAACAGGAATCAACAGCCGTTCGTCGTCCGCAAACTCTATCGCAAGAACATCAAGAGGCAGCCCGCCGTCTTTTATGGTCTCGATGCCCCTGAATATCCCTGTGCCGTAGTCCTCGTGAACGACGAGCTGTCCTGCAGAGAGTTTTCCGCCTTCAAGCCAGTCGTTGGGGGTACGTCTCTGCGGCAAAATCACAGCGGCATTCACGCCGGAGAGCTCGCGGTCGGAGATGAAGGCTGTCTGCCTGTTCCTGTCGATGAAGCCGGATGACAGCACTCCACCGTGAATCGTGTAGGGCAGCTTCTGAAACACCGGGTTGTTCGTGAAGACCTCGACGGCAAATCCGTTCTTCGTGAGCTGTTCACACAGGCCCAGAATCACGCTGTCGTCGCCCTTGAAGGCAGGGAGCGGGTCGGTCATCAGCACAGTGTCGGACTTCATGGGGTCGGACGTTACGCGCACGATGGGATAATTCGCGAGAGTGCCGTAAACCTTCGTCCACGCGTCAACCCAGTAGCCAGCTTTGACCTCAGAGAACACTTCGCGCCACAGCCACATGAACGCTTCGGCCTGCTGCTCGGTCTTGGCCGGGTCGCACAGCATTATCACCGTCTCGGCGGGCAGGAGGTCGTGAGGCTGTGCGGGACGCGCCTCAGTTATCCCGTGAAGAGCAACCTCCTCGAGCGACATCAGAGCCTTGCTGCTGGTCTGTGTTGCGGGGTCAAAGCTGCCTATCCTCTCCAGCTCCTCGTCGAAGAACTCGAACCTCAGGGGCATTGCGTGCGCGGGGTCGAACACGTCAAGGATGTAGCCTCTCTGTACGTACTGTCCGGGCGACCACACGAGATTCGAGCGTTTGTAGCCGTAAAGCTCAAGCCACTCCTTAACCTTCTCCGCGTCGAAAGGTTCGTTCTTCGAGATCGTCAGCTTCTTTCCGCCGATGAGGCACGATGACATCAGCGCGCCGGGTGATGCCGCCATTACACCGCACGACTCACGCCAGCGCAGGATGGTTTCGCCGCGCTCGAGGAGCAGTGCCGGAAGTCCGTCGGTCTCTGAGGTCAGCGGAAGTTCGTTGAGCAGGAAGGCCGGGCGGTCGGGGTGAAGTGTCCTGAAGTCCTGAATGAACGTGCTTGCCTGCATCGTGTCGGGGAGTATCGCGAGGGTCTGCGTGCCGGAAGGTGCCATGTATGCGCGGGCACTCAGGCCGGAACGCTCGAGGATGGTTTTGTTGCGCAGGGCTCGGGTTAATGCTTTGACGACGGGAAGGTTCTTCACGGATTGCTATCTCCAGACAATTTAGGATTCCCGAATTATAACACGGCCAATCTGCTACAATACCCGTCAACAATTCCCATGATACTAATTACTTAAGGAGACAAAGTTTACTGTGAAGAAGATAGCTTTTATCGGTGCAGGCAGAATGGGCAAGCCTATGCTTAAGAATCTCATAAAGCTCGGGTTTGAAGTTCACGTGTTCGCGCGCTCAATAATGAAGGTCTACGACGTTATCAGCAACGGAGCGAAATACCACAGCACAATCTACGACTGCGTGAAGGACTGCGAGGTAGTGATTACGGTGCTGGGTTTCCCGAAAGACGTTGAGGAGGTGTACTTTGCGACGGGAAAAGTTCTCGACAGCGCAAAGGAAGGCACGTACATTATCGACATGACCACAACCAGCCCTGCCCTCGCGAAGATGATTAACGAGGAGTGCACGAAGAAGGGGCTTCACTTCCTTGATGCTCCTGTTACTGGAGGAGTAGCCGCCGCGAAGACCGCCGCACTGTCAATCATGGTCGGAGGAGACGAAGAGGATTACAGGATGTGCCTTCCGCTTTTCCGCGCGATGGGTACGAACATCAATTACATGGGAGAAGCGGGAATGGGACAGCACACGAAGCTGGCGAACCAGATAATGATTGCCGGAGCACTTGCGGGAGTCTGCGAGGGAATGACCTACGCGCGGAGCATCGGGCTGGACATGCCGAAGTTTCTGCGGGCAGTTTCGACGGGAGGGGCAGGGTCTCACCAGCTCGACAGTGCAGGGCCGAAGATTCTCGACAGGGATTTTACGCCGGGCTTCTCGGTGAAACATTTCGTGAAGGATATGCTCCTCGCAATCGACGAGGCTAAGAAGGAGTACCTGAACCTTGACGTTCTTACGCTGGTCATGAGCCACTTCAACTACCTCGAGGATGACGGCTTCGGCGAGAACGGGACGCAGGTTCTCATCAAGTACTACGGAGGCTGATTCAGCATGGACGCTGCTGCAGATTTCATCGAACGCTGGCAGGGCAGAGGCGACGAGAAGAGCGACACGCAATCTTTCTGGGATGAACTTCTTCATGACGTTCTTGGAATAGAGAACCCTACACGCTATATCGACTTTGAGAAGAAAGTTAGAATCAAGCACGTCAAGTTCATCGATGCCTACATACCTTCAACCCGCACAATCATCGAGCAGAAGAGTCCGGGCGTTAATCTTGATGACGCGTTCGAGCAGGCCAAGAATTACTACGACAACGTACCCTACAAGGAGCGCGGGCAGTACATCATAACCTGCGACTTCAGGGAGTTCCGCATTTACGACATGAACAGGCCGACAGAACCGCCGGAGGTTATCCCTCTCGCTGAGATTACTCCCGAGAAGCTGGCCTTCCTCGTCGTCCCTGAACGCGAACTCACGCACGAAGAGAAAATTTCCCGCAAAGCAGGAGAACTCGCGCAGACACTCTATGATTACCTCCTCAACAAGTACATCAACAAGAACGACACCGCCGCCCGCGAGAACCTCAACATCTTTTGCGTCCGGTTAGTGTTCCTGCTGTACGCTGAGGACTCCAAGCTCTTCGAGAAGGCACAGTTCCATGATTACCTCAAGCCCCGCGCAAAAATGGCACGCACCGCCCTAACTGAACTTTTCCGCGTCCTCAACATCAAGGAACAGAACAGAGACCCCTACCTTGAGACTGACCTTGCGGCCTTCCCTTACGTCAACGGCGGATTGTTCGACAAAGCTGCTCCCCTTCCGCCGCTCGATGATGAGGCACTGCGCATTATCCTCGAGGACATGAGCGAGGGCTTCGACTGGTCAGAGATAAGCCCCCCGATTTTCGGCGCAATCTTTGAGAGCATCCTCAACGACGAGACGCGCAGGGTTGAAGGCTCGCACTACACATCCCTTGAGAACATCCACAAGGTCATTGACCCGCTGTTTCTCGATGCACTAACCGCAGAAGCAGACTCCCTCATTGCGGCCAAGCCAGCGCGTGCAAAACTCTTAGCCTTCCAGAAGAAGCTGGCATCCTTAACGTTCTTAGACCCCGCCTGCGGTTCGGGCAACTTCCTCACAGAAACTTACCTTTCATTACGCAAGCTCGAGAACAGAATCATTCGCGCACTTGCCAGCCTGTCCTACAAGCCCGCCAAGAACGAGAAGCTGATACGCGTATCAATCTCCCAGTTCTACGGTATAGAGATTAACGATTTCGCGGTGGCTGTTGCACGTACTGCCCTGTGGATTGCCGAAGCCCAGATGTGGATTGCAACGCAGAAAGAGGACGAACGCCAGACCTTCATTGAGTACTACGGCGACTTCCTGCCCCTCAAGAGCGAAGCCCGCATCAAACACGCAAACGCACTCCGCATAGACTGGGCTGACCTCATCCCCAAGAAGAAGCTCTCCTACATCATGGGCAACCCTCCCTACAGAGGCGCGCGCATAATGGCCGGAACTCAGAAAGAGGACATCACCTCAATCTTTCACGGACAGTACAGGCCCGGCGATCTGGATTACGTGTGCTGCTGGTACAGAAAGGCTTTCGACTTCATCAAGGGCACGGACATCCGGGCGGCTCTCGTCTCGACGAACAGCATAAATCAGGGCGACACTGTGGCCATGTTCTGGAAGCCCCTGACTGATGACGGACTGCACATAGATTTTGCGCACAGAACCTTCGTGTGGAACAGCGACGCAGCGGAGAAGGCACATGTTCACTGCATGGTCATCGGGTTCTCCGACAAGCAGGGGGGCGGCGTGATTTACGACGGGGGCTATGCGTTTCCCGCGAGGCACATCAACGCGTACATTATCGACGCGCCGGACTGGTACATCTTCAGCCGCAATCTCCCTCTGTGCGACGTGCCCCCTATGCGAATCGGCAACAAGCCCATTGACGGAGGCTTCTACCTGTTCACGCAAGAGCAGTACGAGGAGTTCATCAGGATAGAGCCGCGCGCAAAACCTTTCTTTCACGCGTGGTACGGCGGGCAGGAGTTCCTGTACAACGAGCCGCGAATGTGCCTGTATCTCGGGAACTGTTCGCCTCACCAGATAAAGATGATGCCGGAATGCTACAAGAGGGTTGAGGCAGTGAGGCAGTACAGGCTCGCGAGCAAGAGCAAACCCACGCAGAAGCTCGCGGACACGCCGACAAGGTTTCACGTTGAGACGTTTCCGAAGGGGAGCTATATCGTCATCCCTAAGACCTCCTCAGAGAAGCGCACGTATATTCCGATGGGATTCCTTGATGACTCTGTGATGATTGCCGACAGCCTGAGGGTAATTCCTGATGCTACGCTGTATCATTTCGGGGTTCTGGAGAGCCTGGCTCATATGGCGTGGATGAGGGTTGTAACGGGACGGCTGAAGAGTGATTACAGTTACTCGAACACGCTGGTGTACAACTGCTTTGTGTGGGCTGACGTGAACGCAGAGCAGAGGGCGCGGATTGAGGCGGCTGCGAAGGCGATACTGGATGCGCGGGCACTGTACCCGGACTCGTCGCTGGCGGAGCTGTATGACGAGACGCTGATGCCGATAGAGCTCCGGCGTGCGCACCGTGAGAACGACGAGGCGGTTCGGGAGGCGTACGGGTGGCCTGCGGGGATTGGGGAGCTGGAGATGGTGGAGCGGCTTGTGGGGCTGTACGAGGAGCGGACGAAGGACGAGAGGAGGTGAAGATGATGGAGACGACGATGACGAAGAAGAGGCGGAGCTACGTGTTCGACCGGAAGCTGACCGACGAGGAGGTTCACGAGCTGATAGAGAACTACGAGTACACGCCGGACTTTGAGGACGACGGTGTGCTGTGGGACAGGTTTGGGAATCCTACGGAGTCGATGATTCGCTGGACGTACGAGAGGGATCACGGGCTTCTTGAGTACGAGGGGCCGTTCACGCCTGACGAGTTCAGCGACTGGCTGGAGGAAGTATGCGCGGAGGCAGATGCGGAGATAGCAGAAGATGAGGCACGCAGAACCAAGCAGCAAATTCCGGCGTGATTTGAGGCGCGTGCGGGGAGGAATATACGGGGGGCTTCTGTCTCGCGGCGGAGAGGTCGACAGGGTTGTACGTATGCTTGAGGCTGGAGCGTCTCGGGAGCCATGCCGAGATTTTTGGGATGTGAGAGGAGGTGAGAATGATGGAAGCAGTACAGACGAAGAAGAGGCAGAGCTACGTGTTCGACCGGAAGCTGACGGACGAGGAGATAGAGGAGCTCATAGAGAATTACGACTATGACCCGAAGTATCTCGACCCGGATTACGACGACGGCGGCACGGAGCTTGAGCCTGCTTATGACAGGTTCGGGAATCCTATGGAAGCGTTGATTCGCTTAATGTACGAAAAACGGCACGGGCTGGTTCAGTACAGCGAACCCATGACGCTTGATGAACTTTTTGCGGAATGGGCACAGATCTACGAGGAGACGAGCCATGAGAGAGATTAGAGAACGAAGCGACTTCAAGCGGGCCTTGAAGCACTTAAGTAGGGGAACATACCGCAATCTTCTTGTGAGACCTGACGGGGAACTCTGGCAGGTTGTGAGAAAACTTGCCAATGATGAATCTCTTGTGCCCAAATACAGAGACCACGCTCTGCATGGAGACTTGGAGGGCAGCCGCGAGTGCCACATCAGGCCTGATCTTTTGCTTGTGTACACGTACGATGGCGATTATCTGGTTATACTTGACATGATCGGAAGCCACGCTGAACTTTTCGGCATGTAACACAGCGGGGGTGCAACTTTTGTTCATCCCCGCAAATTAATTCTCAGCTGATATAATTACCTCAATCCCAATTTTCACAATATATTTCCACCCAAAATTTTCTGAGGAGGTAGAACTATTTATGGACTACGCAAAGGAATCACTCAGGCTTCACGAGCAGTGGAAGGGCAAGATTGAGGTAATCGCCACCGTCCCCGTCGCCACGAAAGACGACCTGTCGCTCGCGTACACTCCCGGCGTTGCTGAACCGTGCCTCGCGATTCAGAAGGATGTCGGCAGGAGCTACGACCTCACCCGCAGGCACAACCTGTGTCTTGTCGTTACGGACGGAAGCGCGGTACTCGGACTCGGGGATATAGGCCCTGAAGCAGGAATGCCCGTCATGGAGGGCAAG